>JADFOC010000501.1 GCA_022563075.1 Pseudomonadota bacterium | reverse complement strand
CACCATGGTGTTTGGGCCTGCTGCCAGCGTAGTGCTGGCCGATTTCGGCGCCGAAGTGATCAAGGTCGAACCGGTCAATGGCGGCGACCTCAACCGCGACTATCACAAGCTGCCTGGCATGCCAGTCTCAGAACTGGCTTACACATTTCAGATTGACAACCGCAACAAAAAAAGCATCGCACTCGATCTAAAATCTACGGCGGGACATGTCGCCATCAGCAAGCTGATTGCCGAGGCCGATGTGTTTGTAACTAACTACCGAGTCAATGCCCTGGGAAAACTGAAGCTGGACTACGAAAATTTGCACGCACTGAATCCACGGCTGATTTACGCCCTCGGTACTGGTTATGGCGAAGCGGGTGACGAGGCTGATAAACCAGGTTACGACAATGTATGCTACTGGTCTCGATCGGCGATTGAACCTCACGTCTTTCCCACCGAGGGTTGGCTGGGGATATTTCCCTTTGGCGCCGGCGATCATCCCAGTGGCATGTCGTTATTTGCCGCCATCATGTTAGGTCTTTATGCGCGACAGAAATCCGGTGAAGGGACCAAGGTTTCAACATCACTGCTGGCCAACGGCGCCTGGGCCAACGCTACCATGTTACAAGCCCAGCTCTGTAATGCGGCATTTCAAGGAAAACGACCGCGTAACCAGGCCTACAATTTTACTTCCCTGCACTACCGATCGAAAGACAATCGCCTGTTGAAGTTGGGCATAGTGAACATCGATAAAGATTGGCAACCTTTTTGCCACGCTATCTCTCGAGCTGAATTTTTTGCCGACGATCGATTCGCATCAGAAGAAGTTCGCCACCGCAATATGGAATTGTTGATTAGCCTAATCGATGAAGCCTTCGCCCAACATGACATGACATACTGGCAGCAGTCATTCGCCCAACAGGACATTCCCTTCGCCGTGTTACCCACCTACCCGGAAGCCGCCAATGATGCGCAGAAAGCCGCCAATGGCATTGTGGTCCCACTCGAGCATCCACGCTTTGGCACTATCCGAACTATAAGTAGTCCCATCGAAGTCGACAATCACAGCAAGCGCACGCCCACGGCAGCACCCGAATTAGGGGAACACAGCAGAGAAATACTTGCGGAATTGGGATATGCGGCGGACGAAATACAGCGGTTAATGGATGACGGCATTATCCGAGAGTAGCTAACCAGAACAGCGGATAGATACAGCTCTCGGTAAAGCATCGCATCGATCGGAACAAATAGAGACCTGACCCCATCAGTTCTGGAGTCTCGAAAATTCAGGCCTAATTATTGATAAATTCCAATTCGGCCACTAATGCAATCGCCTGGTCCAGTGTTTCCGGTAATGGAAAATCAGAATAATCCAACTTCAATTGTCGATACCTTTGGGTTGACAATAATTGGGCCGCCGGTTCTGCCAATTGTGCATAGGCTTGTAGCAACGACCTAACAGCGTCACTAAGACTTTGTCTGGATCGATCAGTGGTTCGATCGGCGACGCTGGTTTCATCCTCATCAAGCAATAGCACTTCGGCTAGAAATTCCAGAAATCGCTGTTGGTTTGTCCAATCAGCATTGACTAAAGTCAATAGCTCTGGTGGCGCAGCAGCAGCGGATGCAGCAACGCTAGCCGTGCCACCGCTGACAAGACTGCGCGTAACAATCACTTGATTGAGCGCAGCATCGGTTACTGTTGCTCGGTTCTGTGCCGCTTCTTCGATTAACTCCAAACCAGCGGTGGGTGCAGTAATTTCTCTGGATATTGGTTCGGCTGCGGTAGCTAACGGCCGTCTTAGCTGGGGTTCGACTTGTCTTCCGCCTCGTGGAAAATTGGCGGCGGGGGAAGTATCGTTCACCACAAGTACGCCGACAGAGGCATCGTTTAAGTCGGCTGTAGTTGGAGCTACAGCGTCGATTGAATCCGATTGGCGACTTTTTGCGGGCCCTGCAACTGAATCATCTGCCGCCGGCTCGGCTTGAACAAGTTCCAGCCGCTCAGAGGTGGACGCGGCAGTCACCGTAGAAGACGACTGCGCCGCCACTTCATTCGCAGCATCTGCATCGGTAATCGGAATTGTCGCTACCGACTCTGCCGCCACAAGCAAACGTAAATCATCTTGTTCTGGGGCGTTGACTCGAAGCGCCAAGTCAGAGAGGTCGGAGGGTACCTGTAGGTCTTGATTAAAAATCTGCAGGCTAAAAGAGATGGCGATCACAGCCACAGAAACTACCCCCACCATGGATTTCCAGTTCTGACCATACCATCCCACGGCAACGGATTTTGTGTGATTGCGTTGTTCCTCTGCTGTT
>JADFOC010000500.1 GCA_022563075.1 Pseudomonadota bacterium | reverse complement strand
TGATTGCTCCGGCCTCATTCTCTGTAGACCATGTGAAATTGGCCTGAATGCGCCCTAGAATTCCGTAGAATTTTCTCGATTGATCACTTTCCTTGTCACTGTCAGGATCCAAAAATACCACCACCGGAATTACCACCACAGGCAGCAACAAGGTAACAAAGGAAGGATCACTCCACTCACCGAGGGTTTGAACCAGTTCATACCAAAACTGGGCCAATCCTCCGGCGTCAACATTATCCGCGCCTTCAAAGAGTGTATTGAAGCCCCACACCAGTAACCCACCGCCAAAACCGGAGACAATGCCATAGAATGCGGCTTTTTCTGTGGTTCTCTTCCAATAGAAAACATAGGCGATGGCTATAGCCGGTGGAACCACCATGGCAAAACCCAGTAACAATAACTGCAGGACCGAACTGATATAACCCAGCGATGCAATGCTGGTAGCAAAAAGACCATAGATAACCGCTGTGATCTTATAGGCACGTAATTTCTTCTCCCCCGAATAGTTCTTCGAGCCGGGGATCCAGTCATTGACAAACATGGTGGCGCTGCCCAACAGAATCGGAGCACCCGAGGAAATAACGGCAGCCAGTACCGCAGCCAGTGCGACACCTCCCAAGATCGGTCCAGTATCCATGGCCAATTGCGCGATATTCAAATAGCCGGACAGACCTGACTCCGTGCCATAACTCGCCATAGTCAAGATGCCAATGAAACCCGCAACCAGAGGCATGATCGCGGCGATGCAACCCGCCAGGAAAAAACCCGGAATGAGGTATTCTTGTTTCGCTGCCGAACTCGCATAGTTCGCGTACACCGAGGCGGCTGGCGTATGAATGGTGGCGGCGATAAACAAGGCGATTATTGTGGCAAAACCGATACCGGTGAAACTCCACCAGTTAGCGGAGTCCTTACCGGCCACAGCTAACATGGATTCAGATTGGGCAACCACCTGATCCCAGCCACCAATATTCTGCATCGCGATATAACCCACCAGAGCCAGTCCAAAGATAATCACAAAACAATGCACTATATTGGTGATGGCCGTGCCCTTGAGACCACCGGTGACAGTAAATAGAATGATGACACCACCACCGATAAGCACCCCCACGCCGAATGGCCAACCGGTAACGCCGCTGACAATGGTGGCGATGACATAGGGCTCGATGATATTCACGATCAGGTATTCGGTCTGTACACAGAGGCTGGTAAGCCATTGACAACGGCGAGAGCCGAATCGCTGATCGAATATTTCGCCCACGCTGGACAGTCGCAAGCGACGATAGGGAATCGCGAAGAACATACCCACCAGAAACAGGGCCGCAAAAGAATTGACGCTATACCACAGATGACCCAGGCCTTCGTTGATCACATCACCGGCAACCCCATAGGTACCGGCGCCACCGATGCGGGTTCCAGCAATACCGAATGCCAGCATAGCAACGCCCAGAGTACCGCCGCCGATAGCCCAGTCGGCGGCGCTGCTGTTGCTTCGATTCAGGTAGATGCCTACTGCGGCAAAGAAGGCCAGATAAACAAGAATGACGATTGCAGTAATACTCATGCATAGCTCCCGCTAATATTTCACAACTCACTATTTTAATTACAAGCTGGCTATGCCCTGACTTGTATCAAAACATCACTTTTTATGTTTGGGCATACTACACCATGGCAACAGAAGTACACCAGCGCGCTATCGCACCAGATCTTCTCCCTGACTGTTCACATGACGCCGTTCGAATGTTAGTTTGCCTGCGCGATCAAAGACTTTAGGAAACATTGAATGTCAGACTTAGAACCCGGCTCCGATGCCTGGCTCGCCCAGGTGCAGGAAGAAATTATCGAACCTGAGCGGCCGATCATCGATCCGCATCATCATCTTTGGAAGAAACGCTTCAATCGAGATTATCTGCTAGCCGAACTCGCGGCTGATACCGGCAGTGGCCACAACATCGTCAAAACCATGTTCATGGAATGTCGCGCGTTCTATCTGCGCGAGGGCCCGGAACACCTGCGCCCCCTCGGCGAAACTGCAGCAATAGCAGAGCTGGCCAGACAGAGCCGGGAAGATTCCGGCACCGCCAGTTATATCGCCGGCATCGTCGCCCATGCCGATTTAACCCTGGCCGGGGATTCTACCGAGTTGTTGCTGGAATTATTGGCACTGCACCGGCAACGCAGTAATGGCCTGCTGCGGGGCATTCGGCACTCGGCAGCCAAAGATGACCGACCCCAGGATCTTTTCATCGTCGGCTCAGCCCCCCGCTATTTGTATGCCAAGCAGTCATTCAGAAGGGGCATTCGCAT
>JADFOC010000499.1 GCA_022563075.1 Pseudomonadota bacterium | reverse complement strand
AAGCAAGGCACGGCGGCTACCCATGGCGCGCCCCTGGGTGAGGACGAAGTAGCCGCTACTCGTGACGCTTTGGATTGGCCCCATGCGGCTTTCGTCATTCCCAAGGAAATCAAACAGGCATGGGACGCTACCGAAAAAGGCTTTCTCGCAGAATCGGCGTGTAAGGAGACACTGGTTCGTTACGAGGAGGAACATCCCGATCTGGCTATGGAGTTGGTGCGGCGTATCAAGGGTCAACTGCCCAGTTTTTTCAGCGACAAAGCGACCGAATTTATCCAGCAGTGCCAGCGGTCAGCGGAAGATATTGCCAGCCGTAAGGCTTCTCAAAACGCTATCGAAGCCTATGCAAGTTTGTTACCCGAATTGATTGGCGGTTCGGCTGACCTCACCGGTTCCAATCTAACTACCTGGTCGGGTAGCTCAGCCATATCCCAGCAAGCCGACGGTAACTACATCTATTATGGCGTAAGAGAATTCGGGATGACCGCAATTGCCACCGGCATCGCCTTACACGGAGGCTTCATTCCCTACACCGCCACCTTCCTGATTTTCATGGAATATGCGCGCAATGCGACGCGAATGGCGGCATTGATGAAACAGCAGAGTATTCTGGTTTACACCCATGACTCCATTGGTCAGGGTGAAGATGGACCCACACATCAACCGGTGGAACAGTTATCTACACTGAGAATCACACCGAATATGTCCGTCTGGCGCCCCTGCGATAAGGTGGAAACGGCGGTCGCCTGGAAGGCAGCCATCGAGCGAGTCGAGGGCCCAACCGCGTTGGTTTTCTCGCGACAGGCGTTGGCTCATCAACCACGCACGCAGCAGCAGGTGAGTGAAATCTCGCGGGGAGCTTATGTATTGATTGACTGCGAGGGCGACCCATCGATTCTAATTATCGCCACCGGATCGGAGGTGGGTATTTGTGCGGAAGCAATCGCCACCTTACATGCGCAAGGCGTCAAAGCCAGGCTAGTCTCGATGCCAAGTGTCGATGTGTTTGAAGCGCAAGACCGCGACTACCGGGAACAAGTGCTACCGGATTCGGTCCGCAAGCGCGTGGCAGTGGAAGCCGCAGCCGTGGATTACTGGCGAAAAATAGTTGGCCTGGACGGTAAGATCATCGGTATGCAGTCCTTCGGTGAGTCGGCACCGGGTGGAGTGCTGATGCAACATTTCGGTTTCACCGCTGCCAATGTTGTCGCTGTCGTTAACGCATTCGACTGATGCCTTATCGTATTGCAATCAATGGGTATGGCCGCATCGGCCGCTGTGTGCTGCGTGCTTTCTATGAATCTACCAATTATGGTGACTTAAGAATTGTCGGGCTCAACGATCTCGCCGATATAAAAACCCTGGCCCATCTGACGCGTTATGATAGTACTCATGGTCGGTTTCCAGGCACAGTTGAAAGTCGAGATGGCGAGCTCATCGTCAACGATGACGTAATCAGAGTATCCAGCAGCGCAGCCTTTGACCAGTTGCCATGGGACGAGCTGGAAGTGGATCTGGTGATGGAGTGCAGTGGTTCATTTACCGACCGGCAAACCGCGCAACAACATCTGCGCAGTGGCGCCCGAAGAGTGCTGTTCTCGCAACCGGCAGAAAGCGATGTCGATGCCACGGTGGTTTATGGAATTAATCACCAGAGCCTGTCAGCCGACGCAGAAATTGTTTCCAATGCCTCCTGTACAACGAACTGTATCGTTCCGGTATTAAAAGCACTGGACGATTGCTATCAAATTGAGGCCGGGGTGATCACCACGATTCATTCCGCGATGAATGATCAGCCGGTGATCGATAGCTTTCATCACCATGATTTAAGAAAAACCCGCAGTGCAATGCAATCGATCATTCCAGTGGAAACAGCTCTGGCAAAAGGTATCGAGCGAATACTGCCCAATTTGAAAGGGCTACTCGAGGCGCAGGCAATAAGAGTACCTACATTGAACGTATCGGCGATAGATCTCGCGGTCTCGGTGCACCAAGCCACCGATGTCGCCGCCGTCAATGCAACAATTCGCGAGGCTGGCAAGCAATTGCCGATCAATGTGCTGGGCTATACCGATGAACCCTTGGCATCTTGCGATTTTAACCATGATCCGCGTTCGGCCATTGTCGATCTGAATCAGACCCGCGTCGCCAAGCAGAAGCTGGTTAAACTTCTAGTCTGGTTTGATAATGAATGGGCCTATGCCAACAGGATGCTGGATGTGGCTCAGCACATGTATTCTATCAGCTAGTTACTCGATTCTAAGGATTGGGATTCTCGCATAATGCCATTTTTACGCATGGATCAAC
>JADFOC010000498.1 GCA_022563075.1 Pseudomonadota bacterium | reverse complement strand
CCTGGTTTGCCGTATCACCACAGTGGTTGCAGCGAACTTCCTCAAAGACGACCGTTTGCTCGGCTTCATCCATCACATAGTCCAGCACGATTCGCAGCGCCTTATCCTGGTCGAATAGCGCAAATTTCTCCGCCATCTCTTTCAACCAGAGCACATGGTTCTCATTCAGTTCAAGCGTGCATTCTGTCTTTATACCCCCCATGACTCACCCCCATGAATTCTGTATTAAAGTAGTGTAGCTAGTTTGCCGCTGCTGGCATAGAAAGGCAATTACATAACTTGACTTAAAGTAAATCTCAGGCACGTCTGAACAATGCAGTGATGCCCTAAGCAAGTATCCGCTTGGATGTGATCATTCCTGAATTGCTGCATTCCGCCGAAAACAAACAGATTAGATCGTCACTCTGACGCTCACTTCGGGGTCAATATTTCTGACAGCAAGGACCATGGACTTCAACCGGCAGAGCTTTTATCCTTACTTGGCTCCAAACCAGGGGAAGCTGCGCCAATGCACCGAAACCAGACCAACTCATCCCCAGCGCTTTCACGACGCCAGCTACTGCGTACGCTGGTGGCCATCGGGCCGGCGGTCGTGGTTGCCGCTGCCGTGGGATCAAATACCGCCAATGGCCAGGTCGGGGCACAGGCCAGTGACATCGGGCCCTACCCGTCCGACTGGTTACCCTCCGGGATACGCTCCCGCTTCGTGCATGACATCAACGGTCTGCGCATACATGTGCTCGAGGCGGGTTTCGAGACTGCCTCAGAGACCGCGGGCCGCCCTGCGCTGCTGCTGCTTCACGGCTTTCCCGAATTGGCGTACAGCTGGCGTAAAGTGATGCTTCCGCTGGCTTCTGCCGGTTACCACGTCATCGCTCCGGACCTGCGTGGCTACGGACGCACCACCGGATGGGACGGCGACTACGACGGCGATCTCGCTTCGTTTCGCCGTCTTAACGTGGTGCGGGACATGCTTGGTTTGGTGTCGGCATTCGGCTATCGATCGGTGGCGGCTGTTATCGGCCACGACTTCGGCTCGCCGATCGCGGCCTGGTGCGCGTTAACCCGACCGGATATCTTCCGCTCGGTGGTGCTGATGAGCGCGCCTTTTGGTGGCAGGCCAGCTTTACCTTTTGCCACCGCAGATAATGGCCCGCGCGAGTCCGCTGCACCCGGACCCAATATTTACGACGATCTGGCGGCACTGCCGCGCCCACGCAAGCACTACCAACGCTACTACAATTCACGCGCAGCCAACGAGAATATGTGGCATGCCCCGCAGGGCATCCACGCCTTTATTCGTGCCTACTACCACTATAAGAGTGCCGACTGGGCAGGCAACCAACCACACCGGCTGGCGGCACGCAGCGCCGAAGAATGGGCCAAGATGCCGAATTACTACATCATGGATCTGGACCAGGGTATGGCCGAAACCGTGGCCCAGGTGATGCCCTCCGCTGCCGAGATCGCTGCCAATACATGGCTGCCGGACATCGAGCTGCGCGTCTATGCCGAGGAATATGGCCGCACCAGCTTTCAGGGTGGACTGCAACACTACAGGTCTGGCGGCATCGGCGCGGCCGAGCAGCAGTTGTACGCGGGTCGCACCATCGACCAGCCATCGATGTTTATTGCCGGTTCCAGCGACTGGGGTGCGTTCCAGAATCCCGGCGCGCTGGAACGCATGCAGGAACAGGCATGCACCGACATGCGCGCGGTACACATGGTGGATGGAGCAGGTCACTGGGTACAACAGGAGCAAGCGGAGGTCACCAGCCGTCTTCTGCTGGAGTTTCTTGACGGCCTTAGCTAGAACGTCTCAATAGGAGGTAGTGAAATCTTCCTTCTATTAATAGAGGCCAGAACATCACTCTCTCCTTTACGCTTTGAATTTCTATTTTGAGTAGGCGACTGGACTTCGCTTAGAATTTGCCAGATTTTGTGCTGGTAGGTTCGAAATCGGCCCAAAGACTGCACTAATTAGTCGGCCAGGTTGAATTCACTCGACCTTGCAGTCACAACTCTTTATAGTACGCCCCCTTGTAGCAGCCCCGTATTTATCCCCACAATTCGTCGCATTTAGGAATATACCCTTGATACTTGGAAATGCGTGATTTCCAAGTATCAAGGATAAAAGCCCCACTATACAGGCTATTGCAAATTCTGAGTGATACGAAAACCGACAAAATTGATGCGGGTAGATGCTGGACGGCCATTACGATTGGCCGAACGCAAGTGCCAGCTATTCAGGTTCCAAGAACCGCCACGTAATACTCTCTTTGCACATTTACCACTCACCCAGGCTTCTCCATTAGT
>JADFOC010000497.1 GCA_022563075.1 Pseudomonadota bacterium | reverse complement strand
GTGGTACAGGATTCGATATTGGTGTTGAGCTTGTTGAAGACGTCGATAACGGATTGCGGTCCAATCGCAGCACCAAGACGCCAGCCGGTCATGGCGAATCGCTTCGAACAGGTATAGAGGATGACAGTCCGTTCCTGCATGCCCGGTATGCTGGCTATGGATTCAGCTTGTCCACCATACTGAATCTCAAAGTAGGCCTCGTCACTCAATACCCATAGATCGTACTTAATGGCCAGCTGCGCTAATTGCTCCATCTCTGATCGTGAAGACTGTGCGCCATTTGGATTCTGAAAGTTATTGTAGATCAGTACCCGGGTCCTGGGGTTGATCGCGTGCTCGATAGCATCCAGCTCCATCTCAAACCCTGCTGCAGTCTCGATATAGCCATAAGCAACAGCAATGCCTCCTTGATATTCAATCTGGGATTCATAAATAGGATAGCCAGGATTAGGATAGAGCACCTCGTCACCAGGATTCATCACTGCAGCCAGAAACTTCCCGATAACTGGTTTGCCGCCGGGTTGGATGGAAACATCCTCTGCGCTATAGCTGAGCTGCCTTTTTAAACCAACATCTGCAGCGATGGCTGCTCTTAATTCGGGGATTCCGGCACCAGGGCAATAGCCAGTGTGGCCATCTGCTATGGCTTTGAAGGCAGCCTCTACAATGTTACCAGGGGTAGCGATGTTGATATCACCCAGATGGAAAGGATAAATTTTATTACCTTTGGCAGACCACTCTGCAGCCGCTGCGGCCACAGCAAAAGCTGTCTCTGTGCCCAGTTTTTGCAGTTGTTTTGCTAGTTTCATATGCCTCTCTTTCGATTCGAAAATTCCGGGCGCAGTTTACTTAATTCGAAGACAATTAAGTAAACTGCACCACGATGCCGAACCATTTTCAATTTAACTATCGGGTTTTTACTCTGACTCCAGTTGTATTGATCAATCAATGCGAAGCGTACCGTTGGCCTGGGTGATGTCTACCGAGTGTATGGTCTGTGTCGTGTAGCGACGCGATTCAACGTCAGATACGGCGACAAAATTTGCGTGGGCACCATGATGATCGATAGTCAGATGAATGAAACCGAGGTGTCGGCCATCGGTCCATTCGATTTCCCGATTGTTCGCTGCATTGAGTTGGTCGAACCGCTTCATGCCTTCTGCACCGAGCGCCAGCAATGATCGGGGGGAACTAATCCCGGTGGTGCCGAGTTCGATGCCCATGGCCCGGTCTTGTCCGTCGTAGAGCGAATTGGCCCAGTAGCTGTGGCTGTCACCTGACAACACCAGCAGATCCCGAACACCCGCATCTTTGGCGATTTGATAGAAACGCTCGCGGGCGGCGGGATACCCATCCCAGGTATCCATGTCTTCAGGCAATCCGAGTTCGCCTAAGCGGGTCAGGTTGCGGAGTATTTCCGCCCCTTCACCATCGAGTTCGTTTCTAAGCTTGGCAAACATGGCTTCATTGAGCGCCGGCACGATGGATTTTGCCATCACCGATTGATTGCCGATAATACGCCAGCGGCGATCGGAGCGAACGGATTCCTCAAGTTCGCTTCCCAGAAAGCGCTCCATTTCCTGGGACAGCATGCTGCGATTCGGTGCTCCGATGACGGAATTCAGAAATTTCCGTGCTTGCTCGGGGCTGTCGATCCCTTCCAGGTGTTCGCCGTACTCGATCTGCTGGCTGCGGCCGGTGTGTCGACTTTCGAGGGTAATGAGGCTGACAAGATCGCCAAATTTATAATGTCGCCAGTACTTTTCCCGGCTGTTGCCGGGGCCAGGATCCCGTATCGGCAACCATTCGTAGAATGCCTGCAAAGACGCCGCCCGGCGCGCCTCCCAGCTACCTTCATCAGGCTGGTGATTACTGGCACCCCCGATCCAGGGGTTGTTTGCGCTCTCGTGGTCGTCCCACATGACGATCAGTGGATGGCGGGCATGCATCGCCAGTGAACCCTGGTCGGTCTTGTACTGGGCATGGCGCCGGCGGTAGTCGTCAAGGCTGACGATCTCGTGGCGTGGCTCATGGATACGTCCGATGCGTTTACCGGCCTCGCCACCGAAGCCGTTTTCACCGGCTTCATAGATGTAGTCGCCGAGATGCACCACCAGATCGATGCCCGGGTCATTGGCGATCACTTCATAGGCATTGAAGTATCCAAACGGGTAGTTGGAACAGGTGGCGACGGCAAGAACCAATTGCTCCACATGGCCGACGGGTAGCGTGCGGGTACGACCGGTGGGTGATGTCGACCCCCTGGCCGCGAACTGATAATAATATTCCTGTCCGGGATCGAGATTATCGACCACAATTTTTACGGTGTGGT
>JADFOC010000069.1 GCA_022563075.1 Pseudomonadota bacterium | reverse complement strand
GCAGATCACCGGCGCCGCCCTGGTGGTCGGGTCGTTGATTGCGCTACAGATTGCCCAGCGGCGCAGCCCTCGCGCCTCAACGCCCGGCGCTGCTGCCGCCGTCGATGGCTAGGGCGGCGCCGGTCACGAAGCGCGCCTCGTCGGACGCCAGATAGACGATGGCCATGGCGATTTCCTCGGGCGTCGAGATGCGTTTCATGGGGGCGTAATTGACGATACGTTCCTCGGCGGCGGCGGGGTCATGGGATTTTTCGATGCCGTCGCGGCGCACCATGTCGGTGTCCACATAGCCCGGGCAGACGCAATTGACCCGAACCTCGGGCGCCAGATCGAGCGCCATGGCGCGGGTCATGTTCACCACTCCGCCCTTGGAGGCGCAATAGACCACGAGGCGATGCTCGCCGATCAATCCGGCATCCGAGGCCAGATTGACGATGTTGCCGCCGCTGATCCGCAGGGCCGCCAGCGCCGCCTTGATGCAAAAGAATGTCCCCTTGAGGTTGACGTCGAGGGTCTCATCCCAGGTCGCCTCGTCCATCTCTTCGATGAGTCCGCTGTGACCGACCCCGGCGCTGTTGATTAAAATATCGAGGCCCTCGAGACCGTCAATGGCGGCGGCCACCGCCGCCTCGCAGCCGGCGACCGTGCCGACATCGCCGGGCGCCGCGACCACTCGATCACCGGCGCCGAATTCGCTCATCGCCGCCGCCACGGAGTCCGCCGTTCGGCCGTTGACGGCGACCCGCGCACCCCGCTCGAGGAACGCCCGCGCCGCGGCCGCGCCGATGCCGCGGGAGCCGCCGGTGATGAGAATTTTCTTGTCCGTGAAATCCATGTTTGTCACTGATCCTTGGCATTAGTCCTCGGCCAGAAACGAAGTATAGGCGTCGGCGACGGATCGGGCGGCGAGTTCGATGAACCGTTCGCCATGTTCGGGGGTCGCCAGGGACGGGTCCGAACCCATGCGGCCGTCGGGGAATTGCCGGCGGAAATGCTCGGGCCCATAGAAACGGCCGGACGGCGCGATCTTGGGGTCGAGGGCGGCATGCTTGATGGCGTCGGGATAGGCGGCCTGGGTGACCGCGACTTCCGAGGGGGTGGCGTGGCCGCCTTCACTGTCGCCATAGAGCTCCTCTAGCATCTCGGCAATGCGGGCGTGCAGCCTTACACGTCTGGTTAGCGATAGCTCTTCGCTAAGCGTCTCCTGTATCAAGGCATGCGTGCCGTTACGGTTCAAGACCGTGCGCCAACCTGGCCGGCTAACGAACTGTAACAAACTTTAAGCCTCACTTAAAAACCGTATCGAAGAAATTCGATGCGGTTTTTTTGCGCCTTCCCAGGCAGTGTTTTCAGTCAGTTTGACACCCAAACGCGGCTTCAACTTTTTGATTCCTATACAGTCTATTTGGTGATACTGTCCGAAGTCGAAGTTCAAAAAGGGGCCTCCCACGGCCCTAATACACCCCTTGTAAAGGTATTAATTTTAAACCGGGTAATAAATATAAGAATCGGGCAAACCAGGAGATACAGAGATGACAAAGATTAAACTACTGATTGGAGCAACGCTGATGGTTGCATTGGTTGCGCTTGGAGTAGTGCAATCCAAGTTACAAGAACCTGCCGTTGCTGCGAATAATGACGTCATGGCCCCGCATTTTCTAGTGGACCCATTGTGGCCAAAACCACTGCCTAATCATTGGCTGATGGGTAGAACCATCGGCGTGGATGTTGACGAGCGCGACCATATCTTCGTGGTGCATCGTGATCAGGCTGAAATGTTCGGAATGCGCACTGAAATTGGTTTGTTCGCAGGTGTTTCAGAATGCTGTACCCCAGCACCTCCGATTCTAGAATTTGACCTCGAAGGCAACTTGATCAATGCCTGGGGCGGAGCCCAAGAAGGCGCCCCCTATGTCTGGCCTGCTTCCAATCACGGCATCGATATCGCACCAAATGGTGATGTGTGGATCGGTGGCAATGGCGGCGGTGACTCGCACATACTGGTGTTCACCCGTGATGGCGAATACATTCGTACCGTCGGTGTTCCCGGCAACAGCCGGGATAGCAACAGCACTACTCACTTCGCCTTGGTAGCGGAGATCGCTATCGACGGTCCCAACAACGAAGTGTATGTAGCGGACGGTTATAGAAACCGCCGAGTGGTAGTGGTTGATTTGACCACTGGCGAATTCAAGCGCTATTGGGGCGCTTATGGTAACCGACCGGATGACAGCGCGGATGTTACTTACACACCAGGCGAGCCGGGGCCTCAGCAATTCCGTGGACCAGTTCACTGTGCCGAACCTTCGAATGATGGTCTGGTCTATGTCTGTGACCGCGGTGCCGATCGAATTCAAGTATTCCGCAGCGATGGTACCTTCGTCAAAGAAGTCATCATTTCGCCGGCTACTCTCTCGCAAGGCTCAACCTGGGACATCGATTTCTCCCCAGATGAGGAACAAGAATTCCTGTATTTAGCCGATGGACAGAACTTTAAGATCTATGTAATTGATCGCGAGTCACTGGAAGTTCTATACACATTTGGTGACGGTGGCCGACAGCCTGGTTTGTTCTATGCCCCACATAGCTTGGCTGTTGATTCTCAGGGTAACATCTACACCACTGAGACTTATGAGGGCAAGCGAATACAGAAATTTCTGTATCAAGGCATGCGACCAGTCACAGTTCAGGATCGTGCGCCCACCTGGCCTGCAAACGAACTTTAAGAGGCTGGCCGCTTCACCCCAAAAGCCGTATCGAAGAAATTCGATACGGCTTTTTATTGTCATCTCGACTTCCATCTCGAGGGGTTTTCTGTCCCACCGAGACGCCTTGGCTCGATCGCTTGATGTTCCTCTGGGGCGCATTTGGTGCTACTGTCAGAGCTAGCAATCCGTAGGGAAGTCAGCCGCCAAGACCAATGCTTCCCTGGTAGTAGTTTCCAATTGAAGTAAGCCAATAAAGGAACCGCTATGAACCAATCCAAAAAACTCATTCTCTTATCGCTGTTTGCTATCGCAGCGTTTACCGCCCTCAACATCGGCCAATCTCAGCTCGAGCAATCTGCCAATGCCGTCAATAACGACCGCATGGTTCCACAGTTTGTTGTCGATCCCTTTTGGCCGCAGCCGCTGCCCAACAAGTGGCTGCTAGGCCGGACCATTGGCATCGCTGTCGATGAACGTGATCATATTTTCATCGTGCATCGAGACCAGGACAGCATGTTCATGAGCCAGGAACTGGGGCTGGACTTGGGTAACGCCGAATGCTGTACCGCCGCCCCACCTATCCTCGAGTTCGATAGAGAGGGCAATCTGATTAACGCCTGGGGTGGACCGGGTGACGGCTATACCTGGCCAGAGTCGAATCACGGCATTGACGTCGCACCGAACGGTGACATCTGGATCGGTGGCAACGGCAGCGGCGATTCCCATATGCTGGTGTTTACTCGCGATGGTGAATTCGTGCGTGAGATCGGCATTCCGGGCGAACCTGTAGACAGCAATAGCACCACCCATTTCTCTCGTGTAGCCGAGATTGCTATTGATGCCGACGCCAATGAAGTCTACATTGCCGATGGCTATGGCAACAAGCGTGTAGCGGTGGTAGATTTAGCGACCGGCGCCTTCAAACGCTATTGGGGCGCCTATGGCAACCGACCGGTCGATGAACCAATAGTCTACGTTCCCGGCGAGCCGTTGCCGCAACAGTTTGTCGGTCCGGTACATTGCGCAGAACCATCACATGACAATCTGATCTATGTCTGTGACCGAGGTGCCGACAGGATTCAGGTCTTTCGCCCGGACGGAACCTTTGTCAAGGAAGCACAGGTAGCCCCTCTCACCGTGGCGAGCGGCTCCACCTGGGACATCGCTTTTTCCCAGGACGAGGATCAGGAATTTATCTATGTAGCCGACGGCTCCAATTTTAAAGTGCATATTCTCGATCGAGAAAGCCTGGAAGTGCTTGCTGAGTTCGGTGACGGTGGCCGTCAACCGGGTTTGTTTTTCGGCACTCACAGTATCGTGACAGATTCACTGGGGAATCTTTACACCACCGAAACCTATGAAGGCAAACGAGTTCAAAAGTTTCTGTATCAGGGATTGAAGCCACTGAGCACCGCACGAGCTGGCGCTCCCTGGCCGGCTGGAGAAATTCATTAGAACATCTCAAATGTTTTAACTGCTATATGCGGTTAAAAAGGTCAGCTACGCTGGCCTTTTTTTGTAGGTGAAAGTTAGGCGACTTGATCCTGCCTGGGTTGTCAATTATTCTAATCAGAAAATCGCTTTGACTCAATTTATCAAAATCACATTAGAGATCGAATACCCCATGAAATTCAGAAAACTACTCCTGTTTAGTATCACCTTCCTTACGTTATCGGTGTTCGCGGTGGAAGATATTCAGGTAAGTTTTAATTATGCGGGAAACCACGGAGTAGATTTCAGCGGCATGCGTTACACGCTTCGTATTGCTGAATTTACGGATGGTAGAAATCTCGAAAATGCACGACTCATCACCGACAATGATATGGGCAACAGCAGTACCAATGGTGGCTATCAGGCGGAAGAAGCCCTGTCCGTTATCATTCGGCAGGCATTGATCCAAGGTTTTGAAAGTGGTGGGGCCAAGCTTGTCGAGGCAGATGCAGACATGCGTTTAGAAGGCAACCTGCTGGCTTCTGACTACCAACTGGTCGAGCGCGACGGCATAGAATCGATTCAGTTGACGCTGCGTACCAGCATTCAGCTTCGGCGAGGAGGCAGGACCATCTGGCAGACTACTCTGTTTGGTCGCGGGGTCACTCCGTCAGTTGATGGATTAGCTGCGGCAGTTCACGCGGCGCTGGAACGAACGATCCGAGAATTAGTTATGGACGACTATTTCCTGTTGGAAATTCTGTAACTCTCTCAGTCGCAACCCAAACTCGAATCTAGCGGATCCATATTGAGTCGAGTCATCTCTGGAAAGAAGCTTAAGCCCGTCACGTCTCCAATCTCAGCGATACTCGATCTCAAATCACAGTGGTGTACGTGTACCGGCAAATTTTGATCAAACAAAAATGCAGCACTCCTTCCATCTGCAGTAACTACTATTTTAAAAAATGCATCTGGCACCCTGTGCTGCTTAGTCGTATGCAGCTGCGGTGACTCCTGAACCGACTTGTAGACTGGCCCGGCGATTATGAAAACATCGCCTTCCCTATTTACCAAATTCCTTACCGACCATTCCAGACCGTACCAGGCACCCTGGCTAAGGTTTCTACTTCTGGCAACGGCATTCGTTAAATAATTTACATCGTTCCAAAAGGGGGTCCCTGCAAAATTAACCAATGGTACAAACAGGGAGCGATCCAAACCAATCTCGGCCGCGCCCTCAAAATCAGACGGTTGCAGCGTGTCAGCCACGAAATTGTCCAAAATTGGCTGTCGTGGAAGGCTGGACGCAATACCGATGGAATGCATAGTTATCCGGTAAGATACCCAGTCGGCTGCTTTAGTGGAGGTATTGTATGAGAGCGCATAGATAGGTCTTATTATCAGATGATTCTCATTGCTGGCTCCTTCCGGGCAGCCTTGGAAGCAGTGCGCTATTCTGTATTCGCCAGCATAAATACCCTCGGCTAAGAAGATAATAACGATTAAGCAAATTGTTAAACTTAGTTCACGCAAAATCGATCCGTATAAATCGACTGCCAATCGACTTTTCTCAATGGTTTCAGCACTTCTGCCGGCATTTTCTCCCTTCTGGTTAGCAATTGTGGCCGTGTAAGTGAGAAAATATCTCGCATCACAGCTATGGTTATATAATCGGTTTCAGTATGAAAATTACTCACATCGCGCCCACGGTTTATGTGGTATTGGTTTTCTTGTACTGCTAAACTATCGACAGTCTTGATAACGAGACAAAATAGTAATGATTTCTGCAGCCACTACAAGTTTTCTTGTCGATCTTGGCGCTTTCGCTGTAGCCCTCGCCAGCTCGTGGTCCCTGAAGAATGGCGAACCAGGCCAAAACACATCCCGCAGCACACGGATCTGCATGCTGGCTGCCATTTGTTTTGCGCTCCTCACTCTTTTCGACTTGGCCTTAATCCTGAATGTTTTACCGAGTTATCTCACACAACGGGTTGACGCTTATACCGCTGTTAGAAGCATCGTTTGGTTGTTTATTTTAGTTAGCGTAGTGATAATCCTGAGTTCAATTCATAAACAGCCATCTAGGCAAGCGGGTGCGAATGACGACACCAATAATTTCAACAATTCAACCGCGACAAGCTTAAATCCACAACAGATTCACGCACAAAAATTGGCGTCTCTTGGAACCTTTTCGAGCCAGATTTCGCATGAGATAAACAATTTGCTTGCCATCATGCTGGCTAATGTGGAGATGGCACAGTTGAAACTGGGCTCTGATTCACCGGCAATTAATAATCTGCAAAAAGCGCAAGGGGCCATCGATGCGACGCAAACGCTGCTTCATCATCTCACTGCGTACGCCAGGGGTGATAGCGATGAGATTCAAGAATTCAACTTAACCGACAAAGTCACCGAAACGCTGGAATTGCTGGACAAGCTCTTACCCGGATCCATCTCCTTGCAGCGTGATATTTGTGATGCCCCTATTATTCTGCGAGCTAAGAAATTTCAGATCCAACACTTGCTGCTCAATCTGGTTAGCAATTCCATAGCGGCGATCGGCGCCAATACAGGCGAAATCAAAGTGGTTCTCAGCCGCGGCAAAGAAGAGCCGAATAAATCTCAACCCCGAATGTGTGAGCTGCGCGTTACCGATTCAGGTAGCGGTATTGACAGCGCTATAACGGACAAAGTTTTTGACCCCTATTTCACGACTAAGACGGCGGATCACAACAGCGGACTTGGCCTGACTGTTACAAAAACTCTCGTTGAAAAACTAGGCGGCCAAATATCGGTAAAAAGTGAAACCGGCACTGGTGCCACTTTCAGCATCTTGCTTCCTTATCACCGATCCAATTAAGCTAATACAGCGTACCAGTCGTAGAGGAAGAACAGTGGAATAAATGCTGCGGATACTGGATTATTCTAAGCAAAATTGTATTTTCCCAGCTAATATCTTGTCTAGTGGTCACATTGGCTGATAGTGGGCTGCCTGTATTTGAGCAGGCGGGCAGAGGCCTGACGAAACACGAATTTACGAGTTAATGGTTAAGAGCTAAATACGTGAAAATTCTACTGATTGACGACGAACCCGAAATCCTGGAAGTACTTCAGGAATTCCTGGAACTCAAATCCCACCAGGTAACCACTGCGGCTAATGGCAAGCAAGCACTGGATATAGTGTTGGTGAAGAATGATTTTGACCTGGCATTCAGTGATATCAAGATGCCGGAGATGGATGGCCTCACATTCCTCGAAAAAGTGAGAAGCAACGACTTGAAATTGCCGGTCATTCTGATCTCTGGACAAGGGGATCTGGAAAACTCGATTCGTGCCTTAAAACTGGGCGCCCTGGATTTCATTGTTAAACCCGTGCATTTGAAGAGTCTTGACGAAGCACTGGAAAAAGTCGAAAACGCAATCGCGGTAGAAAAAGAATCAATCACGGTACTGCAACTAATCAAGGAGCAACAAATAACCCTGGTATGCGATAGCAAACTCAGTCACATCAGGAACATCATTAGCTACTTCAACAAATACAATCGGGACGTCTGTGCCAACTATGATTTGGACGGAAACAAAATTGCAATCTGTCTGCAAGAATGTCTCACTAATGCCATCATCCATGGCAATTTTCGTGTGGATTCAGGCCTGAAGGAGAGAGATTGGTCCTTATTCGATAAAGTAATAAAAGAAAAAGAAGCCCAGGAAGCCTTTTCCCGTAAGAAGGTATTCATCAATTTCCGGCAAACACCGGACAAACTTCAATTTGACATAGAAGACGAAGGCTCGGGTTTCGATCCCGCTCTGCTGCCGGACCCAACCGATCCCGAAAGCTGGCTCAAACTCAGCGGTCGCGGCATCCTGTTCATCAGATCCTACATGGATGAAGTAGAATGGAATGACGTGGGAAATTCCATCGTCATGACTAAATATCTCGCCTAATCTCCCCCTCGCATAGGCAGTTCACAAACCTTTTTAAACTTCGACAACTACTTTGTAACCTAATTTGTGCTTCAAGCATCTTAAGTAACGGGCTGCAGAGCCCTAGAATTCAGGGCTTGTAGGCAACACACGAGGCATGCTAAATAAAACAGCTAATCGATTATTGAAAATCTCGTGTTTTTCAATTTTCAGGATGCTTTCTTGATAGTAGCTATTTAGTATGCACGGCTAGCAACACAGCCTTACTACTTTTTTCGAGATGAATTAGGAGAGCAACATGCTTAAATTTTCGACACTTGCCAGGATTACTACTGTATCAGCGATATCAGTTCTTCTTGGCATGTCAGCCAATGCGGCCGATCGAATCAGTGATTTTTCACTCATTGATCATTATGGTAGATTTCATCAACTCAGCCGCTACGCGAATCACGACGCTGTCGTGCTGCTTGCTCATGCCGATAGTAGAGATGTGCGCCGCGCCGCTTCCGACCTGGACAAGCTGGTAAAAAAATTCGCGGATAACGATATCGCTTTCTTCCTGATTGACTCTACTGGCGCCGCCGATAAAACCGAGATGCGTGAAGTAGCCGAGGACGCAGATATCACTCTGCCAATCCTGATGGATGACACTCAGCTGGTTGCCGAGGAACTTGGAATTACCAAAGCGACTGACGTCGTCATCATCAACCCGAAAACCCTGGAAGTCGTCTATCGCGGCGCCCTGAATAGACGATTTGCCGAAGGCAGCCGTTCTGTCCGTTCCAGTGCGCACTATGTCGCTGATGCGCTAGACTCAATTCTTGCGGGTCAAGCAGTAACTGATGAGCAACTTCCCAGTAAAGGCGATGCCATCGAATTCGCTGCCAGAGACGCGCACGCTGAGTCGGTTTCGTATGCGAATGACATCGCCCCCATTCTCGAACAGCGCTGTGTGACTTGCCACATGGAGGGAGGAATTGCACCTTTCGCCATGAGCAATCACCAGATGATTCAAGGCTGGTCACCGATGATTCGGGAGGTAATTTACACCAAGCGTATGCCCCCGGGTCAGATCGACAACGATTACGTCGAAGACTTCCATAATGTCAGCTTCATCTCCATCGAAGAGAGTCAA
>JADFOC010000068.1 GCA_022563075.1 Pseudomonadota bacterium | reverse complement strand
TCTCGCGGATGGCGATAAACTCCATCTCTGCAGTGATGATGCCCTTACGTGCATAGTGTAGTTGCGATACGTTGCAGCCCGATTTCGCTCTTCGCGGCTTTTTCGTGTGTTCGAATCTGAGGTGCGCGGTTTTAACATCACTCTGCCTCGCCCGCCCAAATTCTGAGCTGACAGAATCTAGCAGATCGGTGTCTTGCCGCTCTGCAATCCAGGACGCACGTATCGCCGGGAGTCCAGCGCGCAGGTTAATATCCGCGTCGGCATCCGAATAAATTCCGGAAGGATCGTAGACTCGCAGTGGCGCATTTTCTTCCAGTCCGGTTTCTGTCTCGGTGGCGGTGAGGGTAATTTCCCGCATCGGTACTCGTATATCCGGGCGGCTGCCTTGGACGTAAATCTTCCTGGAATTTGGAAAATGTTGTCGGGTACTGGTATCCAGCTGAGAAATCTTGTCGAAAAATTGTTCAGGGTTTGCGTTCATTCGAAGTTCCTATACAACCGGCTTAGTTGAATTGTTTAAATCATGCTTGCTGACATAGATTGAGCAGATTCGAGACCAGGCGCAATTGAATTAATTAGGCAAAAGGTAAGTAGTATTATGCCCCAAGTGTGGGCAAAGCGATAACTACAACTGCTTGGTTAATTATTTGTAACAGCAAGCCTCACCCAGGCGTCTGATAGTTAAACACAGGCCATCTGTCGCAAACGACGGGATTAAGTTTGTCACTTTTGGTGACACTGTGTAAAATGCCCTCTTGCTTCAAAACCGCCAGCCGGAACTCTTGTTTGATCATCTTTTGATTCAACCGATCAGCTCTTTTTTATACATAAAGGTCAACCATTATGGGACGTATTGTGAAGTTTATTGGATTTATGGTGCTCTGCAGCTTGGGCTCTTCATTAAGTTATGGCGATGATTTAGTCGGCATTTTGCAGCTCGCATTAGCGAATGACCCTACGCTGAAGCAAGCAGAGGCGACGTATCGGGCAAATCGGGAGAATGTCATTCAGAGCCGATCTTCCCTGTTGCCATCGTTCGGTTTAAACGGTTCAACCAGCCGATTAACCAGTGGCCCGACCGATTCAATCTACGTTGATGTGACCGACCCGCTATCAGGAAATGTGATACGCAGCAGGGTGTCGGACGATCACAGCTTCCGTCCCGGGCTAAACAACCACAGTTGGGGCATAGGTCTAAACCAGAGTGTGTTAAATCTAGCCAACTGGTATAGCTTCCAGAGCGCGCAGGCAAGTGACCGAGCGGCCGCGGTCAATTATGCGGCGCAGGAACAAGATCTGATAATGCGGGTGGCGATGGCTTACTTCGATGTGCTGCGCGCGATAGACCTGCTGGACACAAATAATCAAGAAGAGGAGGCCGCCCTGCGATCTCTGGATCAAACTCAGCAACGGGAAGAAGTGGGCCTGGTGGCGATTACGGATGTTTACGACAGTCAGGCAGCCTATGACCTGGCACGCAACACCACGATTTTGCAACAGGATATTCTGCAATCACGTTATGAAGCCCTGGAAGCCATTACCGGTCAGCCGCACCCGGAAATCGATCTACTGCGCGAAGATTTTCCCATCATGGAAGTCGATGGCAGCTTGAATAGTTGGGAAAGGCAGGCAGATTCTAACAGCCTGGCCATTGCCGCGGCTCAGTACAACCTGGAAGCTTCCAGGAAGACGCTTCAAGCGAGAAAATCCGATCACTTACCAACGATTGATTTTGCGGGATTTTTTGGTCACATAGTCACCGCGCCGATCGTAAGTCAGGGTGTCCAGATCGGTGGGGGTGCCAGTGATCGTAGCTCCCTGGCGCTTAATCTCACTATTCCAATTTACAGCGGTGGGGCAGTCAGATCGCGCCGCCGGGCAGCAGAATATAATGTCATTGCCTCGCAGGAGTCCCTCGAATTGACCCAGAGGCAGCTTACCCAAAACATTCGCAACGCCTATCGCGGTGTGAACACCGATGTGTTGGTGATTGCCCAGAGACAGCTGTCTATTATTTCTGCTCAATCTGCGCTCGACGCGACCGTATTGGGTGCCGAAGTCGGTACGCGTAATATCGTCGAAGTGTTGCTGGCCAGAGAAAACCTGTACCAGGCCCTGCGTCTCTATGCCGACTCTCGTTACATCTATGTAATCGATGGCCTGCGACTAAAACAGATCGCGGGAGTACTAACGCCACAAGACATCATCGAATTGAATGATTGGTTGCAAGCAGGCGGCTAACTCCACCAGTCGCTTAACAAAGGCCATGACTTGGTTATGGCCTTTTTTGATTGTGCACTGGCTTCTTCCCCTACATTTCTTGCAACTCACACTTTCTTCCAGACCGACACCTGGCTCACGATATATTCGTACTTCCGTCGGTGTTCACGAATCATGAAGGGCACATCTTCTTCATGTAGCAGGCTGAAACCGGAAAGAACTCCGCCAATCGCGGACAGCGTTTCGTCGCTGTCAGCGCCATCGAGAAATTTGTCTGCATCGGTAAATTGCGCAAGCCAGCTGTTGGGGGAAGCAATCACCAAAATACCTCCGCTACCGAGATACTTGTCGGTTTCGACAAATTGGCTTAAACATTTTTCTGGCTCAGCCAGGCGGCACATCAGGTTGCTCAACAAGATGGCATCGAAGCGTGCTGTATGCCTTAATGTCTCCACCGCATCAAGATTCGCCGCGTCGCCTTGGACGAAACGGATTCGTTCTCGGTCAATTTCAGCGGCAACATGCGCGGTGAGCTGCGTGCTATGTCGGCCTGTTTCCCAGCGTTGATAGTTAGACTCGCCTGTGTGCCTTAATTGCTCTGCTGCCGCAATAAAGACGGCACTGTAGTCAATACCCGTGACCTGCGAGAAATTCCGCGACAATTCAAAACTCGCTCGACCCACCGCACAACCTAGATCCAAGGCACTGGTGTGCCGAGTACTGTATTGCTGCATTAGTTCTACCGTGCGTAGAATCAGGTTAGACGCCTCGGGATGTCCAATGCGAGACGATAGTGTTTCGTCCCTCTGTTCAGATTCTGTCCCCCAATGGAATAACAAATACTGATTCACTAATTCGTTGGTTTCATATTTAAGGCTGTGATCAGTGACAACGGCAACATCCTGCACTACTCGAAATCCAGCGTGTTGAAAGAAATGCGCTCGGAAATGAAAGCGAGCCCAGATGCTGGCTTCGTCTCCGGTGCTGATAAAGGAACCACCCAAAATCATCTGATGCGCTTCATCAAAACAGGGAGTACTGAAATCGGTATAGTAAGGGTGAATTTCAAACTGTTGCAACGGACGAAATGGATCCTCACACCATTGCCAAACGTTGCCAAACACATCGTAGATGCCGACTTCATTCGCCGCCAAGGCATCGACCGCACTCTCGCTGCCAAATCGCAGGTTATGATTGATGCAGTGCCCGGCGTTGTCGTTCATCACCTGATCCAAACATAACTTTTCCTTGTCGCCAATTCGCCAGGCACCGGCGTGCTGTAATTCCGGGGCTCTAATTGCCTGATGTTCTGCTTCCTGCAGCAGTCGGTAAGCTTGTTCTGCTTCGTCCCGATCTGTTAACCAGGCACAATAGGCTTTCGCCTCGTAGTGGTTTACGATGGCTGGCCATCGCCATTGCATCGGCATTTCGCTGAATAGGCTTCTGAGTTTGTAGCGGTGGGAACCAGCCGGTCCGTCTTGTACCCAGAAAGTTGGCCATTTCACATTTCTAAATTGACGCCACCCCCAGGCCGATGCCGACCAGTATTTCTTCTGTTCATATCCACCGGCTTTGACAAACTGAAAATACTCCCCATTACTGACTAAATATTTGCTCACTTTAAATGCGGACACCTGGCGCTTCTCGGAACCGTATTCATTATCCCATCCAAAAGTTGGCCAGACAGAAGGTTTCCCCAACGCCACGTTGGTAGCAGCTATTTCGATCAACTCATTATCTGGGAAGTCTTCTCCTGTTTTAGGTTCATGTACTTGCGAAACTGGAATTGTGTGAAGTGCTGGCCAAGTACCGGGCTGTTTGACAAATTTAACGGGTAGTTCTCGAATAAGTACACTGGAAGTCTCCAGATGTATGCGCTCATGTTCGAACGCCATCGCCAATGCCCAGGTGGGCTTATCCATGGTTATGGGTTCGTCGAGTAATGGGTGGCACTGTATGAGTTTTTTTACCACGGAGTAGACTTGTTCTCGATAAGCGCGTACGGCGTGCAACGAAGGCCAAGCATCCTGTTCTCCTTCGTGCAAATCGTCCCAATTCATTTCGTCCACGCCGGCTTCAAAAAGTAACTCGTATTCTTGATTTACCGGCGCATCGATGAGACCGCTTACCAACAGCTTATTGATGTAAAAACAGACTGGATGGGTGTAATAAAAAATGAGCGGATGGCGCATCCTGTGGTAAGGCCTGGCGTAAAATGCTTCCTCGCTTGCCAGCGAGGAAAACAGTTGTTCGGTCAAGGCCCAGGTATTTTCGAAATAGGCAAGCACTGCCGCTCTGCCTTGTTCCAAATTGAGCAACGGCAAGGAATGCAAGCGCTGCTTAGGGGCTGATCGGCCTGCCTGATTAACTGATGCCGAGTCAATTCTCCCAGTGTTTGAAACTGCTGCTTCCGAAACTGACATAAATTTATCCTGTTTATTCTTGCTTTGCCCCGTGGTGGGATTCTCTAAAGTAATCGGAATTCAATGCCAGCGTATCTATTTCAGCTCCCGAATCGGTTAGAATAGATAGCGCGCAGCCAGGGTGCCTCTGATCGTCTCTATAATCAGCGACTAGACCCACCTTAGGGGAATCGTATTGCAAAGTAAATTACCTGCAGTTGGCACAACTATTTTTACCATAATGTCGAAGATGGCCGCCGACTATGATGCGATCAATCTATCGCAGGGATATCCCGATTTCGATTGCCCGGATCGGCTCAAGGAATTGGTGGCCAAGCACCTGTATGACGGTAAGAATCAGTATCCACCGATGGCAGGAATTCTCCAATTAAGAGAGCAAATAGCCGCTAAGGTTAAGTCCTATTATGGTCATGTGGCCGACCCGGAAACCGAAATTACAGTGACCTCAGGGGCTACCGAGGCATTGTTCGATGCGGTCCATGCCACCGTTACCGTTGGCGATGAAGTCATCGTATTTGATCCGGCCTATGATTGTTATGAACCGGCGATACAGTTGGCCGGGGCGCGAGCAATACATATTCCCCTGTCAGTACCTGACTACAGCATTGACTGGGAGCGAGTGCGAACTGCCATCAATGAAAAAACCAAACTGATTATTGTCAATACGCCGCATAATCCTTGCGGCTCCATCCTCACCCGCAGCGATTTGGACAACTTGGCCGAGGTCACACGAGAGAGGAACATTCTGGTGTTATCAGACGAGGTCTATGAACACATGGTCTATGACGGCTTGAAACATGAGAGCGTGCTGAGCCATGACGAGCTGAAACAAAAGAGTTTTGCAGTATTCTCATTTGGGAAGACCTTTCACGCCACTGGATGGAAGTTAGCCTACTGTGTCGCATCCAAAGAAATTACCACGGAGTTCCGCAAGATTCATCAATTTGTCACCTTCACCAGTGCTAGTTTTATTCAATACGCGATCGCCGATTTTATGGTTGAATGCCCGGAACATGCGCTTGATCTACCTGAATTCTATGAAGAAAAACGAAATACTTTTTGCAGACTGATTGAAAATTCGAGATTGAAATTTAAACCGTCCAAAGGAACCTATTTTCAATTGGTGGATTACAGCGAAATTAGCGATAAATCCGATGTCGATTTTGCCAACTTCATCACGCAGGAAAGAGGGGTTGCTGCCATACCACTTACGCCTTTTTGTGAGACCCCGCCAACGACAAAAATTGTGCGCTTCTGCTTTTGCAAAGATGATTCCACCCTGGAGCAGGCAGCTGCTCTGCTCAGAGATCTTTAAATACTACTATGGCGAATCCAGACTTCAGTCAAATGGCGACAGACATCAAGGCTTGGGGGATGGAACTGGGTTTCCAACAAGTTGCCATAACGGACATCGACCTGACCAACTATGAGCCTCTGTTGAGCGCCTGGATTGAACGGAACTACCACGGTGCCATGGATTACATGGCAAATAATCACGACAAGCGCTGCCATCCGGAACAATTGGTTCCCGGAACGATTCGCGTTGTTTGTGTACGCATGGACTATGCGAACCAGACGGAAAATTCGCTGGCGCCGATGCAGCAGTCAGACAAAGCCTATATCTCTCGCTATGCCAGGGGTCGGGACTATCACAAACTCATGAGAAAGCGTTTGCAAAAGCTCGCTACGAGGATAGAGAGAGTAGCAGGACCAATTGGCTATCGTGCCTTCGTCGATAGCGCCCCGGTCCTGGAACGTGCCTTGGCTGAGAAATCGGGGCTGGGCTGGATCGGTAAAAATACTATGCTGATCAATAAGCAGGCCGGGTCCTGGTTTTTCCTCGGTGAGCTATTTACCGATCTGCCGTTGCCGCTCGATGCACAGGATTCAGACCATTGTGGAAGCTGTCATGCCTGCATCGATATCTGTCCCACCAAGGCATTTGTTAGGCCCAATGTATTAGATGCCACGCGTTGCATCTCTTATTTAACCATCGAACTACGCACCGCCATACCTGAGGACCTGCGCGCGCCGATTGGAAATCGCGTCTTCGGCTGCGATGATTGTCAACTAGTGTGCCCCTGGAATAAATTCACCAAGCGAACCACAGAGGACGATTTTACTCCCCGGCACGAATTGGACGACGTGGGATTAGTCGATCTGTTCTCCTGGTCGGAACAGGAGTTTCTGGAAAAGACTGCTGGGTCGACGATCAGGAGAATTGGTTATGCGTGCTGGTTGCGTAATATTGCGGTTGCCTTGGGCAACGCATCGACTTCTACTGAGATAGTCGAAGCCCTGCAAGAGAAATTGCATGACCCGTCTGAACTGGTCAGAGAACATGTACGATGGGCACTAAAACAGCATGAATGATTCAAGCGTCGATGAAGTGCTGGCGATAGTAATTCAGTTCATCGATCGAATCTTTGATATCGTCCATCGCCTGATGGGCTCCTTTCTTAACCAGGCCCTCAAGGATTTCAGGTTTCCATCGGCGCGCTAATTCCTTTATCGAGCTAACATCGAGATTGCGGTAGTGGAAGAATTCTTCCAGCAGCGGCATGTAATTGGCCATGAAACGTCGATCCTGGCAGATGCTGTTACCGCAAAGTGGTGAGGCATGTTTCGCAGAGTACTTCGCCAAAAATTCGAGGGTTTGCCGTTCAGCTTCCTGTTCATCGATATTGCTGCCTTTAACACGCTCGATTAAACCCGATGCTCCGTGATGTTTTTGATTCCATTCGTCCATGGCCGCCAGAGCTGAATCGGATTGCTTAATCGCCAATAGGGGCCCCTCGGCCAGGATGTTCAATTCTGCATCGGTGACGAGCGTGGCAATTTCAATGATCAGATCCGATTCTGGCTTCAATCCGGTCATTTCCAAATCTAACCAAATAAGATTTAAACTTTTGTCCATTGCCGATTCTCGGTTAGGTAATTTACATTGATCGAATCAGATTGTAGCAAAGCTTCTACAACTGGAATATGCAATAATCTTCGCACTTCAATCATCAGCCGGTATCCCACTCCCTCAATGAACCAGCAATGAGCAAACGCAGATTAAGCAAACGGCAGCAATCCCGAATAGCCGAAAATCAGCGTAGGGAGCTAAGTGAAAAGCTGGGCCAGGCGGATGCAGCCGACACCACCTCCAAGAACAAATGTAATGGACGCATCATTAGCCATTTCGGTCAGCAGTTGGATGTGGAGTCCCTGGATTCTGCCCATGCCGGCAAAATCATACGCTGTCATCAGCGCGCTAATCTGCCAACCCTGGTTACCGGTGACAGGGTGTTGTGGGAACTGGACGGATCGGATACCGGAGTGATATTGGCACTGGGAGAAAGACGAAACCTGTTTGGCCGTCCCAGCGCTGCTGGCAATTTCCGACCCGTCGCCGCAAATATCGACCTGGTTCTGGTGATTATTTCTCCGCTGCCACCGCCATTCATGAACTTAATCGATCGCTATCTGGTGGCGATCGAATGCCTGGGGCTGGAGCCGTTGTTGGTATTGAATAAAATTGACATGCTAGATAGTGGTGATCCCTCTGAACTGGACAATATGTTGTCGGTGTATGCAAGTATCGGCTATGGCCTGCACCGGGTATCTGCTCTGGATGGTTCTGGAATTGACCAACTCGAAGCCAGCTTGAGTGGAAAAACTACTGTATTGGTGGGGCAGTCCGGGGTGGGTAAGTCTTCCTTAATCAACCGCTTCGGTCTGGATGCCATCGCCGTGGTAGGGCCTCTCTCCAACGGCAAAGCCAAGCCGAGCGGCCAGGTGATCCAGGACGTGGGGGGGCAGGGCGTCCGCTGGCCGAGCGGCCTCGACCTCGAGGACGTCCAGTGCTCACTCCGGGTGACCCCCAGCGCGATCCGTCTCGCCAAGATCACCGGCCGGCTCGCCGATGGACGGCTCACCGCCGAAGGCATGGTCGACCTGACGGCGGACCCGATCGAGTCCAGCTTCGACGTGCACCTCGACGACCTGGCCCTCGAGCGGGTGATCGTCGATCTGCTGCCGGGGGCCGGGGAAGGCCGCGCCCGGGAACTGTGGGATCGCTTCCGACCGCAGGGCACGTTCGATGCCCGGATGCGTTTCCGCGCCGTCGGCGACGAGATCGAGCCGCTGGTCATGCAGGTGGAGCCGAACGACATCCGGATCGTGATCGATGATCAGTCCGTCTTGCTCTCCCGCACGGGAGGCGAGCTGACGATCGGCTCGGGCCGCGTGACCTGCAAAGACCTCACCCTGGAGCTCACCAGCGACGGTCGTCGCGAGGGCGTGCTGGTGCTCGACGGCTCGTACGGCATCGCCGACGACGCAGGCGACATGCGGCTCGAAGGCTCCTGGACCGACGGCCAGTTCGATTCCCCGCTCATCATCGAGGTGCTGAACATGATCGGGGCCGGCGATTACGCCGACCGGTATCGCGGCTATCAGCCGTCGGGCACCTTCGACGCCGCCTTCAGCTACGCCTCGGCCCAGGACGACCGCCCCCAGACCTACACGGTCACCGTTGGGCCGCGCACGGTCGCCGTGAACATCGACGGCACCCC
>JADFOC010000496.1 GCA_022563075.1 Pseudomonadota bacterium | reverse complement strand
AGCAGTTATCTCAGCACGCTTCCAAATCAACCCTAGTTTATCCCGATTCACCTTGAGTTTTGTTTTAGAATTTAGGGACTTAAACGATACTCCTTAAAGGCTTTCTTTAAGTTTTGCCGGCTCGCGCCTGCAAGATACGAATCTCGACCCCTTGAAGAAATTGATTTGGTCCAAGTCACAGCCAAGGCACTATTTAACTACAGAGAACAGGCGCAACAAAGAGCATGGAGATAATGCAATTTTTTAAGAAAAAAGCAAAGTCTACTGACCGGATCGGGTTGGTTGTCAACTCTGATCAGCTGGTTCTCGTCCACATGCAAGAAAAAGACGGTGCCCCCTATCTGGCCAATTGTAAGCGGGTCGCCCTGCAGTCTGAGAGAAAGGCCGGCGAGGCCCTGACCAAGTTAGTGAAAGACCTGGATTTGGAAGGCACCCAATGCAGCTATGTGCTGAACCCGAAGGATTACAACCTGCACTTAGTCGAAGCGCCCAACGTAGAAGCCGACGAACTGCGCGCGGCGGTGCGTTGGAAGATCAAAGATATGTTGGACATGAAGGTCGAGGAAGCGGCCATCGATGTTTTCCAGATACCCGAAGATGCCTATCGAGGTCGCGACATGGTTTATGTGGTGGCCTCGCAGAAATCGCGAATCAAGAGTATCGTCGAGATGGTTACTGCCAGTGGCCTGGAGCTGGCGGTTATCGACATACCGGAATTGGTCATGAAAAATCTGTCCTCACAGTTTATTGAAGATCGAAATGGTGTTGCCTTCATGGCCCTGCGCCGCACCGGTAGCACCATGAATATTTCACGAAACGGCGATCTGTATTTGACCAGGCGCATCAATACACAGTTGGACCCCGAAGTGATGCAGACGCCGGAATGGGATGGCTTGAAGGACCGACTCGTTTTAGAAATCCAGCGCTCAATGGATTACTACGAGAGTCAGATTGGCAAGAATCAGATCACTCGCATCGTCATCGCTCAGCGTCAGCATGACACGGCAGACATGATCGAAACTTTGGATGGATTATTGGCGGCTCAGGTAACAGCGCTGGACCTGGCTGAGCACCTGCAAGGCGAGGTGGAATTGACGCCGGAAATTCAGCAGATCTATATGGCCGCCATCGGAGCCACGCTCAGGGGTGGTAACAAGCAGGTGAAGCCCGAAGAACCTGAAGCACAGGAAGCGGCATAATGAACCAGCAAATCAATCTGTATTTGTCGGAGTTCAAGGTCAAGAGAGACCAGCTGACGGCATTGGTCATGCTGCAGTTGTTGGTAGGTGTGGTGGCTGTTTTGGTGCTGCTATCGGCTTACAACGCGTTCACTGCTTGGCAGCTTAATGGCGAACTCGCCGATTTACGGGAAACACTGGTAGAAGAATCAAAAAAAACCAGTGAGTTGGATGAGGTGCTGGCACGGCGATCGGAGAACACTGAGCTGGCTGACAGGTTGCAGCAGGCAGAAGCACGCTTAGATTCTCGGCGACAAATACGAGACTTCCTAAGCGAGACCAAACTCGGCAATGTGATCGGCTTTTCTGAATACTTTAAGGATCTGTCAAGGGCTTCAATCGATGGATTGAGCATTACCGATTTTTCATTCTCAGAAGGTGGGGCCGTCGTCAGTATAGCTGGGCTGGTCATCGATTCTGCGATGGTACCGCGGTATGTGGGTAATATAGAAGGCGGTAGCAGTCCGCTGAGGACTCAACATTTCAACCCATCTATTTCACGTGCCGATGTTGATAGCCCATATTTTTCATTCCAGTTGAGAACATCCCGTGAATGAAGCACTAAAAAGACAATTTGACTCACTGGTCAAGAATATCGAATCGAGATCACAGTCGGAAAAGATCATCGTGCTGGTCATCTTGCTGGCGTTGTTGGTACTGTCCTATCAGTCGCTCTTGTTCGATCCTGTGCGCGCTGAGATTGGTACTGCCAACAACCAGATTAGCAATGTAAGCAGACAGATTCAGTCCCAGCAGACTACTTATGCGGCCATGGTAGAAATCTCCGAGGAAGACCCTAATAAGTTTGCGAATGACCGCTTGGTTGTCGTGTCGAGAGAACATCAACAATTAGATAGAGAGATTGAAGCCTTAGCGGGTGATTTGATATCTCCCAGCGATATGATTCGCTTACTTACTTCTTTGCTGGCAAGACAATCCGGATTGGAGTTGCTTAACTTTCCAGAACCGACAGCGACTCCACTGCGTGATGGCATCTCTAATGCCGATGAGCTACTGGCAGAAACAGGTACGCTCAATCTAGACGATGTAATAACAGCTGATGTGAGTGGCCAGGTCTACGAACACGGAATAGTCATCGAAT
>JADFOC010000067.1 GCA_022563075.1 Pseudomonadota bacterium | reverse complement strand
AATAATGCCAATTAAAAAAGGGAAGTCCCAGAAGGTGATCAGTGAAAATATTTCCACAGAAATTAAATCGGGAAGGCCACGCAAACAAGCGATTACCATTGCTTTAAGTAGTGCGGGGAAATCGCGCAAAAAGAAATCAGTGAAACGAAACACTAAAAGGAAATAATTTATGTCTGAAACATTCAATACCCACCAGGTTTGGCTGACTAAAACATCCGGATCACTTGTTGTAGGCGGGAAAGTCTATTATGGAGTGGTTAATGGCAATCCTGTCAATGTCATGGGCGATAGAATCAAGATTTTTTCCGATAGAAACCTTGGCACCGAATTGCCTAATCCTATTTCTACCGGAGCCGATGGAAGGGAAGTCAATAAGGTTTGGGTGGGTGAACGACATTCTATCTTTGTCTTGAATAAGTTTGGCGTTGAACAGTTTCAAGACTTGGACCGAGGCGAAACTCCTGGGACGGGGGTACCAATAAAATTAACTAATGTCCAAGGCACAAATGCCATTACTGCGGATGCGTCACCCACCATTACTGATTATATAGATTGTCAGATTTATATTTTTAAAGCGGTTGCGGCCAACACAGCAATTACATCACCTTGGGTAACTCTAGATATTACCGGCGCATCACAAGGCGTAAAACCAATAAGATTTAATTTTAATGAAGAAATAAAATATCGTTAAGTATAAGAAAGGAAAAATATCAGGTAAGTCTAAACCAGATTAGAAAATCTAGTGCTATCTATAATGTTCCTACGATTTGAAGAGCTGGTAGAATATATTTAACTTAGAATTTCAAATACAAAGTTTGGTAACATTTTTAAATCGAAAAATCAAAAAATTATCTCATCTTTCGAACCTTATCAAAGTGAGCAGTTTAAGAAGTAATAAAATGAGGAGTAAAAGAATAGGAGAGAAGGAGTAAGAAAAAGGAGCAAGAAGAAAAAAGAAGGAGTAGAAAAAGAAAAGAAAAAGGGGGGGAGGAGGAGGGGAAAGAGGAAGGGGGAGGGCCTTGAACACCTACAGAATCTGACGGGTCTGACGACGAGAAATAAGCTGACTGGATTTCATGGTTTACAAGCCTACAGTGAGGCGGGCTGAATTGTCGATGCGAATATTATTAGATACGTCGATTTCGATACCATTTAGCGACAAGCGGGTGAAGGGAGCATCGCCAAGCAGGACACTAAAAGGGGCGCTGCCGGTAATCTCGAGGACATCACCTGCCTTTCTGATGTCCCGATATATCTGTGTGGCATCACGGTCATTGACTTCCACCCAGCTCTCTCCACTGAAGGTGATGCGCAAGACATCATTGCCGGAGGTGCCGATTTCGATAACACGGCTATTGCCACCGGTTGCCGCCACTCCTGCACCAACAATTGAGCTCGCCAACGCTTCTGTTGGTTCCGCCGCGGCAGCAGATGGGTTGTCGTTTGCTTGAGTATCTGCCGCAATGCTTGATCGAGTCGCGGTAAAATCAACTGTAGTAACCGGTTCCGTGGTTGGTTCCTCGATCAACGCGATGGCGCTCGCGTCGAATGCAGCAGTGGGCTCGATGATACTCACCGCCGGCTCTTGGCTTGGTTCTACAGAAGCCGCGTCGGTTGGGTACTGCGCCGTATCGACCACTGCCGACGGGAAGTCTCCAGTGTCAGCGCTAAATAAAATGTTGTACGCCCACAGTACAGTAAAGCCACCCACGAAACCAATAACCGATAACACCACCCAGGGTTTATTACGATCTCTCTTGTGCATGCTCGTTTGGGCATTCTTCTTTGCTTGCGCAGCCGATTGTCGGGTATTGAACTCTTCATAGAGCCGAAGCAACTCAGCTTGATCGACTTTCAGCAACGCGGCATAGTTCTTAATATAGCCCTTCGCGAAGACAGCGCCCGGTAGCTTCTCGAAGCTATTTGTTTCCAGCGCTTTTATATAGTGTTTGGTGATATGCAGCTGCTCGGCAACGTCTTTCTCAGTCCATCCCCGACGCAATCGTTCTTGTCGCAATACTTCACCCGCGGTGGTCCCGGCGACGGTTGAGTCTGGTGCTGTAGGATTGTGTGCGGCTAACCGATCAGTGGGCATTATCCAAGCCTATATATGTTTGGTATTCAGGCGAATCCGAATACATCGCACGTAAGACCAGACCGAAACCATCTACCATTTCTTGGTTATGAAAATGCCCTTCTATTTGAATTCCGGCCAGTAACGCTCGTGGTGTATGAGGAATAATGTAAAACTCGACGATGGTTAGGTATTGTTGGTAATTCAGTCGCGAGCCATCCCAATCCTGCCGCTTGAACTTAAGCAACGCCAATTCCAAAGCCGACACGTACAAATTGCTATTTAATTGCAATGCTCGCCCAAACGCAGTCACGGCGACGTCTTCTCGATTGGTACGCAGCGCACTGCGTCCAAGGTTCTCGAAGGCAATCGCGCGGCCGGTATAATTGGTATCCCGGGTAACCTGCTCTAGCTGGTTATAAGCTTCCTCGAAACGATCAAGCGAAAACAGCAGAGCGGCGTAATTATTTTTAGCTCGGGAATTATTTCGGTCCAATCTAATGGCCCGACGCAAACTGTCTTCCGCCAAGTCTATATCACCTTCACGCTGTAATACTAATGCCAATACCGTATAGATGTCGGAATTTCGATCATCAATATCCATCGCGTTGTTGATATGACGCCTCGCCCCAGCAAGATCATCGGCGTCGTAATAGGCGATGGCTAATTGCAAATAATCTTGCACCGCCTGTTCGGAAGAGGGCTCGATCAGGAATCCTCCGGTAGTAGTGGTGACGCAGGACGGCAGCAGGCCTGCGACCAGCATGGCTGCAACAATAAAAATAATCTTGGGTTTCGGCAAGTGATGCTCCATGACCGTCACTAATTTCATCAAACTCACTATTCTTTCCTTATAGTCTGTCGGCCGCCACAGCCAGATTATCAGTGCTGTCGAAGACTTTTGCACTTTCCTGTGCAGCATTCGCGCGACGTTTATGACGGCTGCTTCGCCGGGTGTGATCTTCCACCTTCCCCACGAGCTGGCCGCAAGCGGCGCCGATGTCATCGGCCCGTGTGGTTCTCACCGTGACGGTAAATCCAGCTGCCTGCAAAATCTGTCTGAATCTGGCGATCGAGGAGCTGCTGGGACGACGAAAATCGCTAAGCGCAATAGGGTTGAAGGGGATCAGATTGATCTTGCAAGAGAAGGTACTCAATAATTCCGCCAATTCCCTCGCATGTTCCCGGTGGTCGTTAATTCCTTTGATCAATATGTATTCAATAACCGGTAATCGCTTGTCGGGCAGACTGGCCATGTAGCCCCGAACCGAACGCAGTAATTCACTGATCGGGTATTTCTTATTGATTGGCATGATCTGACTGCGCAACTCATCATTTGGCGCGTGCAGGGAAACGGCGAGGGAGGCATCGGTATAATCTTGCATGCGATCGATGGCTGGCACCACTCCGGATGTACTGATTGTTACCTTCCTTTTAGAGAGACCGTAGGCATTGTCTTCCATCATGATATTGACGCTGTCCATCACGTTTTCGAAGTTGAGCAATGGTTCACCCATGCCCATCATGACTACGTTGCTGACTGGTCGTCCTGCCGAACCGTCGAAGCCGCCCAATTCATGGTTGGCCCACCATAATTGGCCAACGATTTCGGCGACACTCAGATTGCTGTTAAAACCCTGCTTGCCCGTGGCGCAAAAGCTGCAGTCCAGTGAACATCCGGCCTGAGAAGAAATACAGAGCGTGCCGCGTCCCGCCTCTGGAATGAAAACCATTTCCACGCTGCTGCCACTAGCCACCTCAATAATCCATTTACGACTGCCATCTTCCGAGACGTAGTCCTGCAATACTTTCGGCAGGCTTATTTGGGTGGTTTGTTTGAGCTGTTCACGCAGCGCCTTACTGATGTCAGTCATGGCATCAATATTCAGCACACCACGCTGATGAATCCACTTCATCACTTGCTCGGCCCGAAATGGTTTCTCCCCGGCCTCCACAAATAGAGCCCGCAGCTTGTCCAGGCTGAGACCAGCCAGGTTTGGTTTTTCCGTCGCCGTCATGCTCAACCTACCTCTTCAGGCGTTTTGCGTCAGGAACAAATTTCGTCGGTGGTAAAAAAGTAACTCACTTCTCGTTCGGCTGAAGCAGTCGAATCGGATCCGTGCGTCGCATTGGCATCGATGGAGCTTGCAAAGTCCGCGCGTATGGTACCTGCCGCGGCCTCGGCTGGATTTGTCGCACCCATCAATTCGCGATTCAAGGCAACCGCACCCTCACCCTCCAGTACCTGAACTATGATCGGGCCAGATGTCATGAATTCAATCAGATCATTATAAAAAGGCCTGTCTTTATGTTCCGCATAAAATCCGCCAGCTGACTCATCGTCAAGTTGCAACATCTTGGTTGCCACTATTTTTAACCCGGCTTTCTCAAAACGACCATAGATTTTGCCGATAATATTCTTGGCTACCGCATCCGGCTTGATAATGGATAGAGTACGTTCGATCGCCATCACAACTCCCAGTATTCTGTATTCTCAAAAGATCGCGCATTATACGTGGTAATAAAGTGGTTTTGTACGCTTTTACGAGGAAATTAAGAGGGAAAAAACCCTATTTTTCAGGGACTAATCGGCTATTTCTTCGATCCAGGCAGCCTGGATCGCTTCCAGGATTTTTTCCCCGCTGCGCTGTGGATCGTCACTGAATTCATCCAGCGCACAGATCCAACCATGCAGGTCTACAAAATTGACATACTGGGGGTCCGTATCGGGATATTTATCAGCCAATTCTATGGCGATGTCATACACGTCAGTCCATCTCATAACTGCTCCCTCTCGCTTAGTGCTCTTCAGATACCATGTTAATCGTGTATTTTGGTATTTCAATGACCAGATCTTCGTTGCCGACCAATGCCTGACAGCTTAACCTCGATTCCGGCTCCAGACCCCAGGCTTTGTCCAGGTAATCTTCTTCATTTTCTTCCGCTTCTTCGAGGGAATCAAAACCCTCCCGCAAGATCACATGACACGTGGTACAGGCACAGGATTTCTCGCAGGCATGTTCTATGGAAATATTTTTGCTAAGCGCCACATTGAGAATGGTTTCGCCTTCCTGCGCTTCAATTACGGCACCGTCTGGGCAAATCACCTCATGTGGCAGGAATGTCAGTTTGGGCATTGCTGTGTCGTTTCCATGATTTCCAAAAGTTACTGTGTGTTTCGGTCTTAGTCCGCCGATTTTTCGACTGCTTCGATAGACTCGCCACGCAGGGCTTTACCTATGTGTAAGTCCATGCGCCTGGCGGCAAAATCGCCACTAACGCGATTGAGTCGTTCCGTCAGTGCGTGTATCTGATTACTGTTGCCGCTGGCGATCTCATTCTGCAGTTGGGAAACAGCATCCATGATGCGTTCCGATTCGGCCTCGGTTAATAACTCTCCATCGATCTTCCTGGCACTATTCATGGCATCGATGAGCTGCGTCGCTTCAAGCTGCGCTTCTTTGAGTGCTCTGGCCTCCATGTCGGCATGGGCATGATCTTGCGACGATTGCAGCATCTGCTCTATCGCATCAGCATTCAGACCGTAACTGGGTTTCACTTGTATTTCTGCCATCTTACCGGTGCTCAGCTCTTCCGCGCTAACACCAAGCAAACCATCGGCATCGACCTGAAACCTGACTCTGATCTTGGCCGCACCTGCCACCATTGGTGGAATGCCCCGCAACTCGAAGCGTGCCAGTGAGCGACAGTCCTTCACCAACTCACGCTCGCCCTGCACCACATGCAGAGACATGATGGTCTGACCGTCTTTAAAGGTGGTGAATTCCTGCGCTTTAGCCACAGGAATTGTGGTGTTCCGTGGAATGATTTTTTCTACCAACTCCCCCATAGTCTCTATACCCAGGGATAGAGGATTAACATCGAGGAGTAAGAAATTCTCCGCCGATTTGTTACCGATTAAGACATCCGCCTGAATGCCAGCGCCTATGGCGACGATCTTATCCGGATCCAACTCTGTGAGAGGCTGTTTCTCAAAAAATCGAGTAACAGCTTCCCTGATCACCGGCATGCGAGTTGCCCCGCCAACCAGAATGATGTTGTCGATGTCCGCCACTGTCATCGCTGCATCTCTCAATACTCGTCGACACGTGTTGATGGTTTTCTTGATCAAGTCATCACAGAGTTCGGCAAATTGCTCATTATTTATCTCTCCGGACCATTGTTGGTAGGTCAGATCAATGGTGGCGGCATCACTCAGGCGATGCTTGGCATCATTGGCCAGGTGCAATAAACGGATGGTGGCGGCAGCATCTAATTCATTGCCTGAATTCGCCTGACTTCGAATCCAATCGGCCAATAATCGATCAAAATCATCGCCCCCTAAATTGGTATCACCCCCCGTGGCCAGTACTTCGAAAACACCTTTTTGCAGGCTCAGCAGGGAGACATCGAAGGTCCCGCCGCCCAAATCAAACACGATGATATTGCCCTGGTCTTGACTGTCTAAACCATAGGCCACGGCAGCGGCAGTGGGTTCATTCAATAACCGCAGCACATTCAAGCCTGCCAGTGCGGCAGCGTCTTTGGTTTGTTGTCGCTGGGCATCATCAAAATACGCAGGGACGGTGATGACAGCACCCTCCAATTTGCCCTTCAAGCAGTGCTCGGCTCGCCGCGCCAATTCCGCCAGAATATCGGCCGACACTCGCACCGGATCCTTTATCCCGGCGACGGTTACTATTGCTGGCGAACTATCATCGCGATTTGCGTCGAATTGATAGGGAAGAAAATGACCCAGTGCGGTTAACTCGGACAGGCTCTTGCCCAGTAAGCGTTTAACCGAAACGATGGTATTCGCAGGATCGGTGGCGGTATTGAACTTTGCTTGTGCACCTACTAGTGGAGGCTGATTTTCTCTGTATTGAACCACTGACGGCAATAGGTAGCGACCCTCAGCATCGGGCAGAGGCTTCACACCACCACCACAACTCGCGGCCACCAATGAATTCGTTGTACCCAAGTCTATACCTACGGCGAGGTGATGCGCCGGTTGCGTCGCTTTGCCTCCTGGTTCTGAGATCTTCAGTAATGCCATAACTTTTATTAACCTTAACTAACCCGAATGCTGTTTAGCACTTCTCGATTAATAGCCCAGTCTCTGCTCTTCACCAATTTCGATTTCTGACAACAGCTTGAGAAGGAATTGCATCTCGTGAAATATCTTCTTAGCTTCATCCAACTCACCTTGATCGATGTTGCTGGCAAAGTTTTGCTGCCGATCGGCCAGCTTCTTACTGACTGCCGACTTTAGCTTATCCAATTCGGGTAACGCCGATTCATCGTCTGGCAACTCATCCAGCGCTTCCCGTAATTGCATCTGTTCGAATAGTAATTCCGCCCCCAGATCACTCTGGCTGACCTGGTCCACGTCACGACCGTGCAGCCCTAATAAATGTCCCGCCCGTCTGAGTGGTGATTTTAAGGTGCCATATGCCTCATTTAAGAAGCTGGTGAGTTGAACTGCCCGTAGTTTTTCTGTTTCACCCGCGTTAGCGAATCGATCTGGATGTACTTCGACTTGCATTTCGCGGTATTTTTCTGCAAGTGAATTCAGATCCAATTCGAACGATTCGGAAAGTTCAAATAGTTGAAAGTAGTTATTATTGATTTGCAACACTATTGGGTCAACTCATCGACCCGGAGGCATTGGCACAGACAATCTTGAGAACGGCCTGCCTAGACGTTGAAACTTTCGCCGCAACCGCATTCGCCCTTGGAGTTTGGATTCTTGAACTCAAAACCTTCGTTTACACCCTGCTTCACAAAATCCATCTCAGTGCCGTCGATGTAGGTTAGAGACTTCGGATCTACAATGATCTTGACCCCCTGATCTTCGAATACCCGGTCGCCCACTTCAAGTTTGTCGACGAATTCCAGCACATAGGCCATGCCCGAACAGCCTGTTGTGGTTACGCCCACCCGAATACCCAAGCCATGGCCTCGACTCGCCAATTGCGCAGATACATGTTTTGCTGCATTTTCAGTTATTGAAATTGCCATATAAAACAATCGGGGCCGTTAAGCCTCACGCTTCCTTTTTACATCTGCTATGGCAGCTTTGATAGCATCTTCGGCCAGTACTGAACAATGAATCTTGACTGGAGGCAATCCCAATTCTTCTACAATATCCGTATTCTTGATTTGTTTAGCCTGCTCCAGAGTACGACCCTTGACCCATTCTGTTAACAGTGAGCTGGAAGCGATCGCCGAGCCACATCCATAGGTTTTAAATTTTGCATCTTCGATGATACCTTCGTCATTAACCTTGATCTGCAGGCGCATCACATCACCGCAAGCTGGCGCTCCAACCATGCCAGTGCCTACATTCACATCATTGTCATCCATCTTTCCAACATTGCGTGGATTTTCATAGTGGTCTATCACTTTGTCTGAATATGCCATGATTTCCTCTTCTGCTTAATGGGCAGCCCATTTGACTTGATTTAAATCGACACCGTCTTTGTACATATCCCAAAGTGGTGACAATTCCCTTAGTTTAGCAACAGCGCCATGTATTTTGTCAACCGCATAGTCCAGTTCTTCTTCGGTAGTAAACCGTCCGATGGTAATGCGTAATGAACTATGTGCCAGCTCATCGTTTAGCCCGAGCGCTCTTAATACGTAGGATGGCTCCAGACTCGCCGACGTGCAGGCGGAACCTGAGGAAAGTGCGAGATCTCTCAATGCCATCATTAAAGATTCGCCTTCCACATAATTAAAACTAATATTCAAATTACCTGCGACGCGCTGATCAATATCGCCATTTACGTATACTTCTTCGATGTCTTGCAATCCCTCCAGCATCTTTGTGCGCAAGGCCAGAACGCGGACATTTTCCTCGTGCATTTCTTCCTTGGCGATGCGGTAGGCTTCGCCCATACCAACGATCTGATGGGTCGCCAGGGTGCCAGAACGCATGCCACGCTCATGGCCGCCACCATGAATTTGAGCCTCGATGCGCACACGTGGTTTACGTCGCACATAGAGCACACCGATTCCTTTGGGACCGTAGATTTTATGTGCAGTCACCGACATAAGATCCACTGGCAAGACGCTCAGATCGATGTCAATTTTACCCGCACTCTGGGCTGCATCGACATGAAAAATAATTTTGTGCTCGCGAGTGATCTTGCCG
>JADFOC010000495.1 GCA_022563075.1 Pseudomonadota bacterium | reverse complement strand
GCAGCGCCGCATAATCGTAGATACGGCGCAGAATAAAGTATTCGTGGAACCAGCCGACATGGCCGATCTCCCACCCCATCGGGTTGACGGTGGGCAGCCGGGGGCCGATAAGTTGTTCGGCGGACAGCCCGTCGAGCAGCTCGAGGGTGCGCTGGCGCGCGCTTTGCATAATGTGGACGAGATGTTCGGTGGGGACCGGCTGGACCATTCTGGTGTACCTGAATTCGCCGCGCGATGAAGATTAGCCTGATAACGCCGTCCAACAAACAGTCCCGCGCCGGCAACCGCACCACCGCGGTGCGCTGGGCGCAGATCCTCGACCGTCTCGGCCATCGACTCGATCACCAGCTTGCGATAGCCGAGCTTCTTGTCCGCCGCCATGTCGCGTTCAGCACATTCCTTTTGGTCCGCGTTATACTTTCCGAGCGTGACCATCTGCCCGTCCATCGAGCGGCCGCGCAATCGCCAGGCGCCCATAAGCTCCCGCCAAATGCCGAGATTCACGGTGATTACGTGTCTGCCTGGGTGCGATTGAAAGAGCATTGAGATGGGAAATGGATTCTGCTGAAGTGCAACGGGGCTTCTGGTTCCTTGAGCGTGAGGCTGACCTGATCCTACTGAACCTCTTCTCGCCACCATCTGCCGGTCAAAGGCCGAGCGAACCATCTCCGCAGCCTTCATCATCTTTACAGAGGGACCAGCGCCAAAGACCCCTTCTGAGCGCTAAATCAATTCTCATTTTTCCGTTTTTTCCATCCGCCCAGGGATTTCAAAATGCAATCCAAAAACGGTTCCAGATATGTTGGAACACACCTGGCAGCACTCGGCCTGATTACCGCTACATTCTTTTCCGGCAGTTTTGCCAGGGCCGAGACGATCTTCACTGTCAATAGCACCGCGGTAGACAGCACAGTTGTGGATGCCTACTTCGAAAGCAGGCTGGGACAACCAGGGTCGCAGCCCACCCCTGAACAGCGAACAACTTTGATGGCAGAACTCCGGGACATTTACCTGTTATCGACTCAGGACGTCGCCGACGAACTCGCCAGAGAACCGCAACTGGCGGCCCGGATTGAATTGCAGAAGCACCGCGTGCTCGCACGAGCCGTTGCAGCAGATTTTCTTGCGAATGTGTCAGTATCGGCGGAGGAAATTCGCGCCGAGTATGAGGAACAGATAAAACTGGCACCACCACTGCAATTCAAAGCGCGGCATATCCTGGTCGCCACACAAGGTGAGGCTATCGATCTGATTACGCAACTTGACGGCGGCGCAAATTTCGAAGAACTCGCCAAGGAAAAATCTACCGGGCCATCTGGACCGAACGGTGGCGATCTGGGCTGGTTATCACCGGATCAAATGGTAGCCCCGTTTACGACTGCAGTAGCAGCACTGGAGGATGGCAGCCACACGCCAGAACCCGTGCAAACAAATTTCGGCTGGCATGTCATTTTGCGAGAGGATTCCCGGGAATCACAGCCACCGACATTTGAAAGTGTGCGTGATGTGATCAACCAGCAAGTGCAACAGAAGAAGCTACAAACACACATTGCATCCTTGCGTTCAACAACTGAAGAATAGAATTCCCTTAACTTAATGCGTTTCCATTTGACAAAAAGGCGCTAATGAGCGCCCTTTCTTTTTATTCAAAATTGTTTTGTGAGGCTGATCACAGCAAAATAAAAGTGTCCTGTTTATAGTACTCGGGAGTCGTCTCTAATCGCTCAGGGACGGCTTCTCCAACTCTCGCATCTTCTTTATGTCGATACGAGATCTAAGTCGGCAGGGACGCCGACTTTTTAATGCCTCGTCTCAGCGATGCTCCAAACTCAACTACGGTACTGCAACCAGCATACCCAGGTCGCGGTAGTGATATCCGGTTACTGCCACCTGATCACCAACCCTCGGTGCCACGCCGACTGCAAGCAAAGCGTTGTAGTCAACCGTCAAACCACTGACGATTGCTGTGCCATTCTCGTAGTCAACCGCGTCAACAATACCCGTTAAATAGGACAGTAAACTTGCCGAAAAACCAGCCTCGCCAGCATCAACAACAGTGGCATCTACAATGCTACTGGTCTCTAAATCGATCGATCCGTAAACGGCAACCAATGTACCAAGACTAAACCTATTAACATCGCCCGCACCGAGAAACACCGTCTGCCCTAATACCGATACGAAGTCAGAACCCAATACCTCTACGCGACCGTAAACAAGCAAACGGCTGCCGCCGCTGGTGATTGCCCGGCTGCCGCCGCTGGTGATTGCCCGGCTGCCGCCGCTGGTGATTGCCCGGCTGCCGCCGCTGGTGATTGCCCGGCTGCCGCCGCTGGTGATTGCCCGGCTGC
>JADFOC010000494.1 GCA_022563075.1 Pseudomonadota bacterium | reverse complement strand
TGGCACGATAACTGAGGGGTAAGTTCATATTGGATGGTTTTTCGCGTTTGAGGCCGGGGTTACTTGGGCGGTAGAGGGTGGATTTCCTAGGCTTTGGTGTATTAGTTTGATGAATCAGTGCCTAGGTACGCCCCCTTAAAAACAGGAACGGGGGTGGGGTCAGGTTGAGCCCCTAGACCTATTTTGGCTCTAATCCTGGTCTTTGCCTCTTCAAAAATTTCGCTATGAGTTAGTGCATGCAGAGGCAGGTACGGAATAAAACCTCTAATATAATCGAGGTTAGGTCTTTCTCATTACATGAGCAGCGGCCGTTGGATGGTGGCCATGTCAACGTGAAAGACCAGACCCCGATTTTTCTTAGATTAATTGAGCTTGATCAGAATCCACATGCCTCCAATCGGGTTGAACCAGCACGAAAAATCGCAGTAGTGCCTGGTCCCCAGCTACAGTTAAATAAGAGCTGATCTGCTATCCATCGATTGAAATTTGCAGCCGATAAAGAAGTGTAGCAAAATGCTGAGTCGGTAGAATAAGCCAGTAACAAGACACATGATAAAAAGCTATGTAATGAACACTTCTCTGCAGAACCGCACACCATCGGCGATAGTCACCGCTACACTGCTAATCATGTTGATTAGTGCCTGTAGTAACGCAGCACCGGATCGATCCGGGGGCGGCACAAACGCCTCTACTGTTGCATTCGCCAATGACATGGCCGATGAGTCGGTGATGTCCAAGTGGGCGCGCAGCTGTGCCCTGTGCCATATTAGCGGCGAAGCCGGTGCTCCAATCGTCGGCGATACCGCGGATTGGCAACGTCGACTGGCACAAGGCGAGCAGTCGATACTGCGTCGTGTGATCGAGGGCTATAACTCTATGCCGCCGCTGGGCTACTGCATGGCTTGCGAGGAAGACGACTTCAGAGCGATGATCGGCTACATGGCGCGGACAAACCAATGAAGAATCTATCTCGCAGATCGTTTCTCGCATCGAGTTTGAGAGCCAGCTTATTTGGAGCCTATGCGCTAAATGGCGCAGCCTTAAACGGGGCGGCGGCATCCCAGTCCGGAGCACGCTCGATTCCCTGGAGTAATTGGTCAGGCGGTCAGCTTTGCCAACCAGCAGGTCGCATCGATGTCAGCGACGAGGAAGAATTGGTTCGATTTCTTAAAACCTCAAGCGGGCCGATTCGTCCAATAGGATCGGGTCACTCTTTTAGTGCGCTGGTACCGACCGACGGGCATCTAGTGGTCATCGATCAGCTAGGAGGCATACTCGACTACGACAGTGATACTCTGCAAACCACGATAGGTGCCGGATCACGTCTGGGAGACCTGGGCGCGCAGCTCGACGCAATCGGCCAAGGGATGCTTAATCTGCCGGACATCGACCGGCAGACCCTCGCCGGAGCTACAGCGACCGGCACTCACGGCACTGGGCTCAGTCTACAATGTCTGTCGGCTTATATTACCGAGCTGCGCTTGATCACAGCCAACGGTGATGTCATGGACATCGATGCCAGCGATGGCGACTTATTCGACGCCGTTCGAGTTAATGTCGGTGCACTGGGTGTCGTGTCGAGAATACGAATGCAAAACCGTGCCGCCTATCGCTTGAAAAAACGCGAATGGGTTGCACCCACTGAAGACATGCTAACCAACTTCGATGAATTGGCGGCGAGTCATCGCCACTTCGAGATTTTTCCACTGGTGTACTCGGACTATTCCCTGGTACTCGCTATTGATGAGGTAGATGAGAGCAAAGCCGAAGCAGAGGAAGCCGTTGCCGAAGGGGAAGAAATTGCCTTGTCTGATCTTCGAGAGCTGGGTGATAACCCGACACCACTGGAACGACTTACTAGAAACAATGCCTTAGTGGCAAATACACAGGCCACTGAATCTGTAGATGTTTCCCATAAAATACTGACGAATGTGCGGAATAACAGATTTAACGAGATGGAGTATTCCGTGCCGATAGAGGCGGGTGCCGAATGTGTCAGGGAAATCCTGAAGACAATCTACGATCGGGCCATCGATGTGGCATTTCCACTGGAGTATCGCTACGTCAGCGGCGATGATCCCTGGCTGAGTATGGCTTACGGCGCCGAACCCCACGCCACTATCTCTATTCACCGAACTGCAAGCGAGGACTATTCACCTTACTTCGATATCATAGAACCCATCTTCTGGAAATACGGCGGGCGACCGCACTGGGGTAAGCTGCACAACTTGACCCATAGAGAGCTGATTCAGTTATATCCAAGATTTAAGGATTTCATGGAGATTCGAGAATCCTTGGACCCAACCGGTAGAATGCTGAACAAGCATTTACGAACGCTATTCGATGTTCGCTAGTA
>JADFOC010000493.1 GCA_022563075.1 Pseudomonadota bacterium | reverse complement strand
ATTGCACTGGAAGACGACTACTTCATCGAACGCAAACTTTATCCAAATGTCGATTTTTATTCAGGCATAATTCTGAAAGCAATTGGCATTCCCACCAGCCTGTTCACCGTAATATTTGCCACTGGCAGGACCCCGGGTTGGATTGCCCATTGGAACGAGATGCTCAGCAGCCCTTATCGAATTGGTCGACCCAGACAATTGTACAAAGGATATCAACAACGGGATTATCCCTCATAGCCGAGGGTTTTGCGCGCCAGGAACTTGTCTCACTGCAGGACGCTCTCAGGATTGCCGCGGCTAATGTTTCGTTCGATTAACGAAAGATTAGCCGGCTTTTTAGCAATAGATGGTGGAGCCTAACGGGATCGAACCGTTGACCTCAACGCTGCCAGCGTTGCGCTCTCCCAGCTGAGCTAAGGCCCCAAATAAATCTGGTGTGAAAAGAAGGCGCATTCTAAGCACAGCCAATTATCCTGTCAAACTCGGCATTAAGTAGCAGCTCAGCAAATCTTCCTGAATTCGCGCTCCAAGACTTTCGCTTGCTTTTTGGAGATACCGCCAAGAACGTCCATAGCATGACGCAACCGAGCCCGACTCATCTCTATTCCCAATATGGCGATAGAATCGAAAACTGATGTTGAAACTGCTTGGCCACTGATTGCCACGAAAAGGGGATACAGAAAATCACGGATTTTCATTTGCAGCGATTCGGCCAGACCCTGCAGCCCATGCTCTATGTCATCCCGATCCCAATCGTCAATTTGTTCCAACCGCCATAATGAAAACTGCAATAGCTTTAGCATAGTCGCATTATCCAGATTTTTGTGCGCAAAACGTTCGGCGTCCAGCTCCAGAACACCGCTCACAAAAAAACCACCCAAGGCAGCGACGTCACTAAAGCGTTCGATTCGCTGCTTCACCAACGGCACCATCCGCTTCAGTTTTTCTGGATTAAACGCCCATTGCGCAAACTGTTTTACAAACTCCGCATCATCCAGATCTTCTCTAATGTATTTCCCATTGAGCCAATCGAGTTTTTTAGTGTCAAAAACAGGACCACCCAACGATACTCGCGTAATATCAAAATTTGCCGTCATTTCCGCTAGAGAAAATTTTTCCTCGCCGCCCGGCATGGTCCATCCCATCATACCCAGGTAATTGAGCAGGGCTGCTGGCAAATAACCCATCGCCTGGTAGTAGCCAATACTGGTTGGATTCTTGCGTTTGCTAAGTTTGCTCTTATCTGGATTTCGCAGCAGTGGCATGTGACAGAAAACTGGTTCTTGCCAGCCAAAATATTGATACAGAAGCAGATGTTTCGGGGTGGAATTAATCCATTCTTCACCCCTGATCACATGGGAGATTTGCATCAGATGGTCATCTACCACATTAGCAAAATGGTAAGTTGGCCTGCCATCTGACTTGATCAAGACCTGCATATCAACCTGCGACCAACCGATTGAGACCGTTCCTCGCAGTAGATCTTCAAATTCACACTCGCCTTCTGCTGGAACTTTCAGGCGCACTACATGATCGACTCTCTTATCGAGTTTTGCCGTGATTTCTTCCTTGGTCAGCTTGAGGCAATGCCCATCGTAACCTGTCTGCTGCTGTTCCTGCATCTGCCGTTGTCGCACTTGCTGCAAACGCTCGGCGCTACAAAAACAATTAAACACCGTGCCGTTTGCAAGTAACTGTTGGATATGGGTCTTATAAATTTCGGTGCGCTCGCTCTGTCGATAGGGCCCACATTCCCCTTCACATCCTGGACCTTCATCCCAAGTCAGTCCTAACCATCTAAGCGCGTCAAGAATATCTTGTTCAGATTTTTTCGAACTGCGCTGTGTGTCGGTATCTTCAATACGCAGCACAAACTTGCCGCCGTGCTGGTGGGCGAAGCAGCGATTGAACAAGGCTATGTAGGCGGTGCCTACGTGCGGGTCACCGGTTGGCGAGGGAGCTATCCTGGTCCTGACTTGAGTCATCAAAAAACGTAACTTGGCAACAAAGATTTCAAGGCGATGATTATACGCGAATCACTCTCAAATCCCATCAGACTTGTTAAGCTGCTCACTTGACTTGCTTGGGGGCTTAAGATAAAAACTGCACGCCGACTAATTCAATCTCTTTAGCTTATGCCTGATCATACCTTTTGCGTTGCACCAATGATGGACTGGACCGATCGTCACGATCGAGTTTTCCTACGCCAGTTTTCAAATCGAGCCTTGCTGTATACCGAGATGGTTACCAGTGCTGCTATTCAGCACGGCAATGCCGGCTACCTTCTGCAGTACCACCCGGACGAGCATCGACTCGCTTTACAATTAGGCGGTAGCGATCCCGATGGGCTGGCAAC
>JADFOC010000492.1 GCA_022563075.1 Pseudomonadota bacterium | reverse complement strand
AAATTGAATTGGTCGGCCCCAGATCTACCGTCAGGGAATGTTGCTGCCGACGATAAAAAACAGAGAGTGTCTCGGTCACGCCATAGTGTAGTTCGAATTTCACTCCGTCGAGATCTCCACTGTCTCCCACCAGCGTCCTGTTATTGGCAATCAAGTCATCGCGAATATTGAGAAAATCGATGGTGTCATTGACGGCCAGGACGGCGAGGCTGATCTCGAATTCACCACGGGTGGTGGTGTAAGCCGCCGGGTTTGCGCTGTTAATCCAGCCTAACGGCGTATCGCCATACGCGGGTAGCGTCATCGCGCAAAGAGTGACAATCGGGCAGGTCCAGAAAGGGACTTTAAATCTATGCTGCATGTTTTTGTGGTCTACCATTCACTTATGGGAAAACTCGGCTGATTGTCTGTCTTAGTTGAGCAGCATGGATATTAGCCGCGATACTGAAAACGTCAATCGGCAGATTTATTATGTAGTTATCGGTAGCTCGTCTCTATAACTAAGGGGAAATTAATTAGTTTAACGGGTTGTTTTGCAGTGTCATTAGACCATTAAATCAGATAGACTTTGCCGCAAGAATAACACTCAGCTATTGCACAAGAATTCTGCTACATAGAAGTATCCAGTGGCATCGCTCAGTCCCATTAGTAACGCTCATACTAATCGCAGTAGGGAGTAATTTAGAGTCATTCATGCGCCTGAAAAGTATTAAATTAGCCGGCTTTAAAACCTTTGTAGACCCTACCACGATCCACTTCCCTTCCAGTTTATGTGCTGTAGTCGGCCCCAATGGCTGTGGCAAATCCAATGTCATCGATGCGGTGCGCTGGGTGATGGGAGAAAGCTCGGCCAAAAATCTGCGGGGCGAGCAGATGACCGATGTCATCTTCAATGGCTCCAGTGGGCGCAAGCCGGTGGGGCAAGCCAGCGTCGAGCTGATCTTTGACAACCACGACCACAAATTGGCCGGTGAATATGCCAACTTCGCCGAGGTTTCTATCAAGCGCAAAGTTGATCGCGATGGGCAATCGACTTACTCCCTCAACGGCACTAAGTGCCGGCGTCGCGATGTCACCGATATTTTCCTGGGAACCGGCTTGGGTGCGCGCAGTTACTCGATCATCGAGCAGGGAATGGTATCGCGACTGATTGAATCGAAGCCGGAAGAATTGCGCGTCTTCATCGAAGAAGCGGCAGGCATTTCCAAGTACAAAGAACGACGCCGAGAAACGGAGAGCCGAATTAAGCGTACCAGGGACAATTTAGAGCGTCTCGCCGATATTCGCGAGGAGCTTGGGCGCCAACTGCAGCACCTGCAGCGTCAAGCGGTGGCGGCGGTAAAATACGGGGAATTTAAACAGCAAGAACGCGAAACCGCGGCGAATTTGAATGCGCTGCGCTGGCGCAGTCTGGATCAAGAAATCAGTAAAAATAAGGGGGCGGTTAACAAGCTTGAATTAGAAATTGAAGCCACCACCGCCGGACAACGGGAAGTAGACGCCAAGGTGGAAAAGCATTTGTCAGACAATGCTGAATTAACCGACGCCTTGGGTGAAGTACAAGCGAGATTTTACAGTCTGGGCAATGATATTGCCCGCATCGAGCAGACTATCGAGCATCATCTCGAGCGCATCGACCAATTCAAACTCGACCTCGATGAAACTGAAGAAGGCTGGTCTCAGACCCGTGAAGAGCTGGATTTGGACTTAAAGAAAATCACCCAACTGGACACGGAACTGCGATCGATATCGCCTGAGCTGGAAGCGGCTCAAGCGGTTGAGGTGGAATCATCACAACGGCTTGAAGCAGCCGAGCAGGCCCTGCAACGATGGCAGCAGGAATGGGATGAATTCAATCAAAGAGCGGCGCAGCCACGGCAGACCGCCGAGGTTGAACAGTCTCGAATTCAGCAGTTGGAAATGATCATCGAGCGAGGTTTGCAACGAAAACAGAGCCTGGAAACAGAACACCAGGAAATAGGTGAAGGGCCAGAAGATACTTCCATCACCACGGTATCCAAGGAAATTAGCCAAATTGAAGCCGATCTTGCCTCACTACAAGCACAAAACAAAGAGTTAGGGCAGAGTGTCGAGCGGCGGCGTGACTCCCTAAGCGATTGTTCGGACGAACTGGACCGGGTTCGAAGTGAATTGCAAGCCGGCAAGGGTAAGCAAGCCTCGCTCGAAGCCCTGCAGCAAGCGGCCCTGGGTAAGGACGACGAGGCTATCAATCGCTGGCTTGGCCAGCAGGGTCTGGACAACCGACGGCGTCTAGGTGAGAGCCTGAACATTGCGGCTGGCTATTCAAGCGTGGCTTTATCTCAATTTCGAGCGTCGGAACGGCGGCGGTGTCGACATGACGAA
>JADFOC010000491.1 GCA_022563075.1 Pseudomonadota bacterium | reverse complement strand
AGGGCACGCACATGCCCGTCATGATCAAGCCCTGGGTAACCACCTTTGGGCATTTCCCCAGTTCTCCAGCGCCAAGATACTGAGCCGCCATCGCATTGGCGTAGGAAAACAGACCCGAAAAAAAACAGAAGGAGAAAAAAGTAGCCACACCACCGCCCAATGCCGCCGCCATATGCACAGGATCTATCTGCGACATGAAGTACCGATCGGTAAAGATCATTACCGCGAAGGCGCCTTGGGAAACCACCATCGGCAGGGCGATATTCACCAACTCGCGCAAGGTGCCTTGGTTGAAATGCAATCGATCTAACAACATGATGCCGCGCCAATGAAAGCGAACAGTGACAGTAATAGTGAATGAACTTCGACTAACCGGAATGGAGAACCGAAACCACCGGGGCAAGCTGGCAAGAAATTAAGCTGTAATCAGTTGAAGTCGGCGTGCATGGTATGTGATTAGCGTGTGCAAAACAACAAGCTGGGCCGGCTATTTATCGCCTTTCTTCGCCAGGAACGCCGCGCGTTGTTGTCGATAGTCTTCACTGAAGCTGGCCAGCGTAAATTGATCGCCATCCATGTGCATGACGGCGGCATTCGAGGCCATCTGCATGGCGTTGATACCGCGTTTGATCATCTGCGCTGCCAGCGGCGGTCGCTCGGCATAGAACTTCGCCATCTTCTGCACCGCCTGATCGAGATCGGCCGCGGCAACCAGTTCATCCAGATATCCCCACTTATACAATTCTTCTGCTGCTTCGAGCTCGCCACCGATAACCATGCGCTTGGCCCTCGCCGGTCCCACCAGATTGTAACAAAGTGGCAGGGCCCCCCAACTCAGGTTCATTCCCAGTTTGACTTCTGGATAACCCATCTTGCAATCGCTGACGCCGATTCGAAAATCGCAGGCGGTGGCGATACAGGCGCCGCCGCCAGCCGCGGCGCCCTGCACGGCGGCGATGGTGATCTGGTTGATCTTGAGAATCGCCTGGATTAATTCTCTGCCGAGCTGAGTGCTGCGTGAGCGTTGCAGCAAACTGGCCTCATCACGGGACTTACGATCGGGGTCCTTCAAATCTGCACCGACACAGAAATTTTTACCGGCACCGCAAAACACCACGACTCTGGTTTCGGTATCATATTTGAAGGACTCACATGCCTGGATGATTTCCGCCATCAATTTCAGATTGAGTGCATTGCCACACTCCGGACGATTCAGTTGAATGTTAGCCAGAGCACCATGGTGTTCGATGCGAAGAAAATTAAGCTTCATGATTTAAGTCACACAAAAAGACACAGAGTATCCCGCCTGCAGGAAATACCGATTATAGACGAAGTGGTTGCTTGCTCTTATAGGTGAGGCTGCGCCATAACCACTCGGCTGGTCCGAAGCGGTAACGCTTGAGCCAATAAACACTGAAGCTCAATTGGAAGATCCACACGGCAAACACGACATAATAAATTTCATAACGCTCAAGTTCACCGGCCAGACCCAAACCGAAACCCAAAAACACAAAACCGCAGATAATCGACTGGGAAAGGTAATTGGTCAACGCCATCTGACCGACAGCTGCTAATGCCGATCTTACCGTAGACAGAGCTCCCGACTTACATATCACCATGACCAGACCAATGTAACCCATCGCCAATGATAGACGCCCGATATCATAGGTAGGTCTAGTGGCGGCAGCCCAATAAGGTTCGAATCCACTGTTGACGAAGGTAAGCGTTTCCCAGGAATTGAGAGGCAGTCCAATACCGAAACCGAGCAACATCAAACCTGAGTAAAAACGAAAACTGCGAGTGGCGTCGAAGAAGCCCCACTTCATTAAAGCCATACCCAATAACATCATGGACAAGGCGTCCCAGAGGGAATTAGTTACCAGCACCACCGTTTGGATAATAATATTGATCGAGGCCGTGCCGATAAACATCTCGACATAGCCAGATTTTTTCATCGCCAGCTCTTCCTGAATCAATTCAGGCGTAGAGAATTGATTTTCCAGAAGTTGATCCCACGCCTCCAGCGTTGCTTCCTGTTCTTGTGTCAGCACCGTTGCTGCGGGAAGTGATTCGATGGCGACGACATCTAAACGCAAAGCTTTGGTACTGATATGGAGGCCAGTATGCAATATGCTCAATCCAGTCAGGATGACCAGGCCACAAATGGCCAAGGTTTTCGCAGACAGATTTCTAAACAAATAAAGTATTAGTCCTGCCACACCATAGGCATACAGAATGTCTCCAGCCCACAGGAATATATAAGCATTAACCAGGCCGAAACCAATTAACAGGCAAGTACGGCGATAGAACAAACTTCTAACGTCTGCCGGATCTGCATCGGGTTTACCGAAAAAATTAAGCAATCCA
>JADFOC010000490.1 GCA_022563075.1 Pseudomonadota bacterium | reverse complement strand
GCTTCTCAGAAGCGGTAAACCCTCTGCCACAATATCGACTCATCGGTATACACTCCATCTGTTACTATCTAAGATAAAGTGTTGCGTCGATCTATTGATACCACCATCCAAATTGGACGTTGCTGCATTCCATTGCCTAGACCAAGCTTTTTCCGGAGAACGATACGGAGTTAACCAGCCTTATTATTGCCCTGTTCATTGGCGCCACTACACTGGCATTTGTAACTGTGTACTATGCTTCGAAGTCAGCCTCTGGGTTATTTCGAAGCGGGTTAAGGTTTGACCATTCGGATCTAAGGTTCATGCCTGTGGTGATTCCAAGTGTAAATGTTCAAACTAATCGAAAATCAATTTCCTTGAAACTGTTGTTGACCACACTCTTGCTTCTTCTGGGCAATGGTTTGCACGCGCAGGTCACTGACGTAGATGCGGATAAGTGGCGAGGCGATCTAAGGGTCCTGGTTCAACAACTTTCCGATCGCCACATCAGCCTCTATCACTCTGTTGCTGAAGCATCTTTTAAAATGACGGTGGCTGACTTATACCAGAAAATTCCGTCGCTGAACCGATCGCAGATACTGGTAGAAATGGCCAGCAGGTTGTTTCCTCTTGCGTTCAATTTTATTGAATAGGTAGGTTGCACCAACGGTCTGTACCAAGCGCAGGCATGCAGTTAGTCTATGGTTTAGATTGTGTTAGGAGATTTCCACTCTGGTATTGAAATACGCCAATATTGGTCAAATACTGCCCACCTGGTGAGGCAACGAAAATCACCGGTTAAATCTTAGATCGACATAGCCTTGACATGTTAGCCACTTTTCTCCACGATCAACGATATCGTGACTACGCTGGCAAACCGAGCGCTTCAAATCCTATGTGTCGGGGGTGGCACCCTGCTCCTGACGTTGCTCGCGGCTGCGCAGGATACCCGGGTGGATGCGCCGATCCCTCACAGCTCCGGGCAGAGTGTGTCCGCGTCGTTCGAGGGCTGGTATCCGAACCCGGACGGCACCCACAGCCTGGTGTTCGGCTATTTCAACCGGAACTACGACGAGCATCTCGACCTGCCGGTCGGACCGGACAACCGGTTCGAGCCGGGTCCCGCGGACCGGGGTCAGCCCACCTATTTTTATCCGAGACGCCAGACCGGAGTCTTCGCCGTCGTAGTGCCCGCTGATTTCGGCGACCAACAATTAACCTGGACCCTGACCGCACACGGCGTGACCATCGCGATACCGGGTCACCTGCGACCGGAGTGGGAAATCACGGCGCTCATGGAAGTGACCAGCGGCAACACACCGCCGGTGCTTCGATTCGGCGGGCCGGAAGCGGCGCCGGGGCAGGGGCCCTTGGGCATTCGGTCGGACCTGTTGACGGCGGCCGTGGGGGTGCCGACCACGATCATGGTCTGGGCGAGCGACGACGGTGTGCGCAAGGCCAGGGCGGCCGCACGGCCGGCACGCTCCGGTGTCGTTTGGAGTAAATATCGGGGCAGCGGCACGGTCAGTTTCGACGACACGACGCCGGTGATCGAGGACGGCAAGGCGGTCACTGCCGCCACCTTCAGCGAGCCGGGAGAGTATGTCCTGCGTGTGTTGGCCTGGGACGACTCCGGCGGTCAAAGCGCCGTCATGGCTGGCGGTTTCTTCTGTTGCTGGACTAACGGCTTTATTACGGTACAGGTACACTAGAGGATGTAACATCGGTGCCCGTGGGGGCACCAGCGCCACGGCGCACTAATGGGTAGCCTGGGAGAATGGAGATGGTGATGACTAAGACAAACAAACGTTATTCGACATGGCTTGTTCTGGCGGCCGGCGCGGTTCTGCTGATGGCCGCCGCGATCGCATCTGCGCAGACCGACGACGTGACCTACAGCCGTGACGTTGCGCCGATTCTGCAGCGCAACTGTCAGGAGTGTCACCGACAAGGTCAGATGGGGCCGATGTCGCTGATGACCTACGAGGAGGTTCGACCCTGGGCACCGGTGATCAGATCGAAGGTGATCGAGCGGGTGATGCCGCCGTGGCATCTCGACAAGACCGTCGGCATCCAGGAATTTGAGAACGACCGGTCGCTGACCGACACAGAAATCGACACCATCGTCCGCTGGGTCGATGCCGGTGCGCCGCGAGGAAATCCCGATCATCTACCGGCGGCACTCGACTGGCCCGACGATGAGCTCTGGCGCATGGCCGAGCGCTATGGTCGAGAGCCGGACCTCATCGTGCGCTCCACTCCGTGGACCCAGGCCGCTTCCGGGCAGGATCAGTGGTGGACCCCGATCATCGAGACCGGGCTCACCGAGGACCGATGGGTGACCGGCATGGAAGTGCGGCCTACGCTGGTGGGTCGTCGCGTGACCCATCACGCGGTC
>JADFOC010000489.1 GCA_022563075.1 Pseudomonadota bacterium | reverse complement strand
CTGGATAAACCGCCGGAAGCTGAGAAATACTTGGTGGGCGGACGGTCGAAAAAACGCGACATATCACGGCCGTCGATAACCACGCGCCTGCTCTGATATTCCGGCGGCACATTAAAGTAGGTACTGTTCATGTCCAGCGGCTCCAGGATTCGTTCCCTGATAAACTCATCGAAGGCTTGGCCTGACACGATTTCGATGATGCGAGATACCACATTGAGGCCAATGCCTGGGCTGTACTTCCAGCGAGCGCCGGGTTGGAAGTCCAGTGCGTTGGACCCAAACTTGGGGATTTCGCTGGCAATCGTGGCCTCGGCATCCCGTTGGGTGCGCCCGGCAATTGCCGTTCCCAGGCCGCCACTGGCAATCCCGGAAGTGTGGGTTAGCAGGTCATGAATCGTGATTTCACGATTTGCCGGGACCAACCGATACTCAGGAATATTGTCCGCTCTGACGGAATAGGGGCTGATGTTCTCGCTCGGATCGGCGAGTACCGCAACTTGCATGTTGGCAAATTCCGGTATGTATTTCGACACCGGATCTTCTGGTCGAAACAGTCCCTCTTCGATCATCATCATAGCGGCTACGCCCAACAGAGGTTTGGTAGAACTCATCATGATGAATATCGCATCTTTTTCCATGGCTCGAGCATTGGCTACATCCATCAGGCCATGGGTTTCAAAGTGAACCAGTTTGCCACGCCTGGCAACCATGGTGACTGCACCCTGGATGTCGCCGGCATCGATGTGGCGCTGCATCACCGTATGAATCCGTTGCAGTCGTTCGGACGACATGCCAACGTCTTCGGGTGTGGCGGTTGGAATTTCGGCGGCGCTTGCCAGGTTGACGGCTGTCAGGCAGAGTAAGGTAATTAGCGTCCTGGAGACTTTCCGCAAGTTGGTAGTGATCATGGTTAGCTCGCTTTAGGTTTTGTTGTTCTGTCAGCCTATCCCAGGCCGCAGCAATGTGAAAGGGGATGCAGGCATTAAAATCGAATGCCCCCGCCCCTTTATTCTGTTTTGACCCGGAGCTGCTTTATGAGCCTCTAGCTTTGGTTGATACTGTCTGCGCGTTATCTGCACTGATGGCTCAGCGGTGAGAGAAACGATGCTGCCGAAGGAATTACTCAAATCGATCAAACATGATCATGTTCATGGCGCCACCGAGTTGGCGTTAATCGCGATCGATGGTGTCCGTGCGATAGTCCAGCAGACTAAAAATGAAGACCTGATTCACTTCGAACAGAGTGTGCGTTCACTCATTGTGGACTTACAAAACTGTCGACCCAGTATGGCGGCATTGAATAATCTGCTGCAAAAAATTCTAACTGCCGTCTCAGATTCTGCTGCCTCGAATGTCGATATTTTTAAGTCGACGATAGTTAACAGTTGCGAAGATGTCACCCGATTCGCGCAGAATGCTCAATCCTTGGCGGTGCAGAACATGGTTTCACTAATCGCAGCGAATGATGTCATCATGACCCACAGCATCAGTTCCACCGTGAAGAAAGTATGCGCCTGTCTACAGGAATCCCAACCCACGGTTAGGCTAATCGTCACGGAATCTCGCCCTGGGGACGAGGGCAAATTGCTCGCCGCCTTCCTGTCCGAACTGGGCTTGCATACTACTTACATCACCGAGGCTCAAATCGACCTGCATATGCCGGAGGTATCTAAGGTGGTGGTTGGCGCCGATGCGGTGCTGGCGGACGGTTCGATTATCAACAAATGCGGCACAAATTTGATGGCATTATCCGCCCGATATCACTCGGTGCCTTTCTATGTCTGCGCCGAATCGTTCAAGCAGAAGAGTGATAACGAGTATGAACTTGAGCAGATGAGCGGCGATGAACTCAAGCTCGAGCTTGCCTCGGTGAAGCTTAGCAATATCTATTTTGAGCATTTGCCTTTGGAGCTTATCACTCGGTGGATCCGATAATGGTCAGCCTGACCCTGCTTTCTTTAGTTGGAGATTGGTTTTAGTCACTCACGAAGAAGAATAGGGACAAATGCATTTCCTTCTGCTTAAATAAAACCGGCTCTCTGCATTACTTAAAGCCAATACATCACACACAAGGAAAATTACATGAAACGCCTATTACTTAGTTTATTCGCTATACCAACGCTGTTGGCCTCGGCTGCGACTATCGCACAACCGGAATATGTCACTATCGAGATGGAAATTGATGTCGCCAAACCGGCTGATGAGGTGTGGGCCATGGTCGGGGGATATTGTGACATCAGTGAATGGCTAGGCATTGACTGCGTACTCACTTCCGGTGACGGTGACATGGGTTCGGTGCGGGAACTGGCTGGGGGACGGATAATTGAAATTATGGTGGCCCAAACCGAACTTTCCTATGGCTACACCCAACCAGCGGTGG
>JADFOC010000066.1 GCA_022563075.1 Pseudomonadota bacterium | reverse complement strand
ACCTTGATGGGCAAACCCCTGGCCAGACTGGATACCCCTGTAAAGGTAAATGGCAGCGCTATCTTTGGTGCCGACGTCCGCCTGCCCGAGATGCTGTTCGCCACCTCCAGGACTTCCCCCATTGTAGGTGCCACGGTGAAGAGCTACGACTTCGATGCGATCAAACATCGCCCCGGTGTGCATTCCGTGGTGGAATTTCAAGGCAACGGCGGCGGCATTGGGCTGCGCAGCGGCGTGGCGGTGGTAGCCGATACCTGGTGGCGTGCGAAAACGGCGCTGGAACTGCTTCCCATCGAGTGGGATTACGGCCCCAACACGCATGTTAATTCGAAGGATGTTGCTGCCAGGGACCTCGAGGTTCTGAACGAAAAAACCGGAGCCGTGGTTCTCGACCAGGGCGATGCACTGGGCATTATGAACAGTGCCACACAGGTGGTGGAAGCGGTTTATTCCGCACCCCATCAAGCCCATGCCACCATGGAACCGCTGGGGTGTACGGCCCAGGTCAAGGACGGTCGGGTCGATATCTGGATGGGAACCCAGGGGCCGGAAGGTGCCCTGCAGGAGGCGGCAAGGCATGCAGGTGTAGCACCGGAGAACGTGAACGTTCACAACTGCTTCTTAGGGGGCGGCTTCGGTGGCCGCGGGTCCCGCAGCGAGGTGGCACAAGCTGTTGAGATTGCCAAAACCCTTGGCGGGCGCCCGGTCAACCTGCTCTGGACCCGCGAAGAAGACATGAATAACGACTACTACAACCCAAATCCGATGGCTAAATTCCAGGCCGCGCTAGGGCCGGACGGTATGCCGGTTGCCTGGTTCAACCGGATCACCAGCGATTCCATCTTCTACTGGCTGCGACCAGGAATGGCGGCAAACAGCATCGATAGAATCGCCGTCGGGGGGCTGGCCAATATGCCCTACCAAATCCCCAACAAGCGGGTCGAGTTCATCATGCGCAACAAACATGTCCCCGTGTTCTTCTGGCGCGCACCGGGAGTCAACCACAACATCTTTATGCTCGAGTCATTTATCGATGAGGTCGCACTCGCCAGCGGCTCAGACCCCATCGAGTTCAGGCGTACTCTGCTCAGTGACGCCCCGCTGTTATTGAATGTGCTGGACAAAGTGGCGGAGAAAGCCGACTGGGGCAAGTCCTTGCCTGAGGGAACTGCGCAAGGCTTTGCCATCAGCGACGCCTTCGGCACCATCGTCGCCGAAATTGCCCAGGTTTCGGTCAGCAAACGGGGTGAAGTGACGGTAGAAAAGATCGACTGCGCGCTGGACTGTGGCAACACCGTCAATCCACTCATCATTGAACACCAGGTGGAAAGCAATATCGCCTTCGCTCTAAGTGCGGCGCTCTATGGCGAGATCACCTTTAAAGATGGAAGGGTAGAACAGAGCAATTTTGATAACTATCCGCTGCTGCGCATGGCGCAGATGCCGGAAGTGAAAACCCACTTTGCACTAAGCGGTGGCGACAAGTGGGGTGGCATCGGCGAGGCCGCCCTGCCAACGGCTGCACCGGCAGTGGCCAACGCCATCTTCAAGGTGACAGGCAAACGCATTCGATCTATTCCTTTCAAACATCACGACCTCAGCTGGAGTTAGGGGATACAACCAGAAGACAACGACAGGCGACACTCACAACCTAACAACTTTATTCTGGCAATCTTGGAGTCATAAGTTGTTATGTTGTGAGTGTCCCCTATGATTCAAGTTATGGCTGCCCTCTCTTACAGTAGGCATTAAAAATTCTTGTAGACCACCCCGTCTTTCATCACGAACGCAACATTACGCAGCGCTGTAATATCCTCCAGGGGATCGCCGTCGATGGCTACCAGATCCGCTTGAAATCCAGGTTGCACGGTGCCGATCTCTTCACCCAGACCGAGGGCCTCGGCAGCCAGTGATGTCGCTGAAATAATTGCCGCCATGCGATCCTGGCCGCCTTCCTGAACGCGGTAGATCAGTTCCTCGGCGTTCATGCCATGGGAACCGGCGAGGGCATCGGTGCCGTACACGATCTTTACATCACCCAGTTCCAGGGTGCGTTTGAAAGTGTCATAACCGATTACCCGGGCTTCTTCCATTGCCGCAAACCCGGCTTCGGTGTAGTTGCCGATACCGATGAATTTCGCTCGATTGTCAAAGTAATTGGCGTAGAGCAATCCAAGGTGCGGGTCGTAATAGGTTCCCCGTTCTGTCATCAAATCGATCACGTCATCGCTATAACGATTGCCATGCTCGATCTGAGTGCAACCCGCTTCGATCGCGGTGGTGATGGCTTCGGTGCCGTAGGCATGGACGATCGTGCGCAGGCCCAGGGCATTTGCCTCGCCGCAGACCGCCTGAATCTGTGCATCAGACATCACCTGGATCCCGCCGTCGCGAATACTTGCCGACGCGAACATCTTGATGACATCGGCGCCATCGGCCTGGCGTTGTCTGACGACCTCTCTCAGCTGCGCCGGGGTGCCGGTATTTACCCTGATCGGATCAAGGGAAGTTAACAAACGTGGCCCCGGCAGTATGCCGCGAGCGATGGCATCGCGCAGGTCCTTATCCATCGAACTACCCACGCTCTGCACTGTGGTGAAGCCTGCCATCAGGGTGAGATAGGCATTCTCGGCCGCGTAAAGCAGGGTCTGCTCGCTAGTCTGGCCCGGCTCCGGACCATAACGCCCCATGGAATTAAAATGCGCGCCGATGTGGATATGCGTATCGATCATGCCCGGCAGGACAGTTTTGTCACTGAAGTCGTAAGTGTACGGCCCACTGGAGTTGTCAATTCTCACAATGCGGGAATCGGCTATGGTAATGGTGACATTTTCTCGAACACCACCGATGCCATCAAGCAGGCGTCCGGCGCGAATAGTAATGGCATCGTCCTGTGCCTGCGCTGACGATCCGGCAATAACAAGCTGAATCAGCAGCAACAGACCGCCCGCTAATGGCGATAATCTTCGCGTAAATTTGTTCTGGGGAGTTTTGTTCTTATGCATGTTGCTCTCCACTAATGAGTCCGTGAATGTTCTTCGGTTCCACCTATGATTGTTGATAATATCATATGATACATGTTATGTATGTGCGCTATGATCCTCACAACACAATCAAGCAACAACACCACTGCTTCGTAACGCATCAATTTTTGACTGCGATAGGCTTAACCTCTCTGCCAATACCTCGTCGGTATGCTCTCCAAGATCAGCCACCCAGGATGCAGCCTTGGTGTCAGTGTGGCTGAATATCACCGGCATATTCTGAATCAAGAATGCGCCAAGCTCAGCATGTGTCACGGAAGTGAATGAGCTGCGTACCACTACCTGAGGATGAGCAAATAAATCCTCGACGCGCTGATAGATACTACAAGGCACACCGGCCTGGTTGAGTGCGGCTTCGCATTCTACGGCGGTGAGCGAGCCAGACCACTGCTCGACCTCGGCGATGAGCTGGTCAAAGTGTGCGGCTCTTTCACCGCGCACAAAACGAGGATCTTGTAACAGGTCGGGGCGTTGCAGAGCCGCCGACAAACCTTGCAGGTTCTTGTCGGAGACCACGCAGAGCATGACGTAACCATCCTTCACTGTTACCGGATAGAATTTGCCGATCACCGGCGGGTCTTCCATTTGCGCGGCCTGGATGTGTACCGGGATCAATGACATCATCGACTCCATCATGCTGATGTCGATGTGTTCTCCCACGCCGCTGCGCGCACGTCCCAACAATGCGCTCTGGATCGCACCAAAAGCAATCGCACCGGTGAGTATGTCAGCCACCATAACATCCCAAATAGGCGGCCGGCTCTCGCCGTTTCCCTGGGCCAGGGTATGCACGTGATCAAAGCCACTGGCGGCATGGACGATAGGCGCATAGGCGGCGCGGTCGACAAAGGGGCCCGACTGACCGAAACCAGAGATGGAACAATAAATCAGATCCGGCCGGTCAGCTTTGAGACTGTCATAGTCGAGGCCAAATTTAGCCATGATACCCGGGCGAAAATTCTGAATAACCACATCGGCATCACTGATCAATTGCCGCGCCAGCGCCTGGCCGGTCGGGTCCTTCAGATTGATGGCGATGCTGCGTTTACCCGCATTGAAATGAGCAAATACCCGGCTGATACCATCGACCCCGCGGGTAATGTCGCCAACCAACGGCGTCTCCACCTTGATCACATCTGCGCCACAGTCCAATAAATAGCGCGCACAAATGGGCCCGGCGAATACAGCAGAAAAATCTACGACCTTATAGCCTTCGAGGTGTTTACCAGGGGTGCCCATGGAATGGAGAATATAGGGACACTCACAACTTAACAACTTGGGGCGTTAGGTCTGTAAATTTCGAAATCCAGGGTCAGGGCTCCATTTGCACCTCGTGGGCGCGGACTATAAGGGGAAGGGGTCAAATCTTGACTTAACATATTCAGGAGCAAATCGAGCGATTTTTGGTTGAACTCTCTCGTTTATTAAGTCTCAGTGCCTTGGACGCTGGCGATGAAAATGTCGGTGTACTGCGCAGCCGTGAAAGAAATTGGATTACCCTGAGCGGCAGGATCGTTAAATGCCATCGCCCCTAATTCTTGAGCGCGATCTGCATTAATCCCAATCTCACTCAATGTATGCGGTATGCCCAGTTGCGAGCGCAATGACAAGACCCATTCAAAAAAACTTTCGAAACCAGGATTTGGAAGATCAAGAGTTCGAGCGAGTCGCTTTATCGGCTGTTCGATCGCACTACGATTCGCGCTCAGTATATAGGGCATAAGGATAGCGTTGAGCAACCCATGATGACTGTTATAGGTTGCACCTAAGGGATGAGCCAATGCATGCATCCCACCCAGGCCCCGTTGAAATGCGGTCGCCCCCATGGTCGATGCCACCATGACTTGCGCACGTGCTTCAAGATCATTGCCGTTCAGGAAGGCGCGCGGCAAATACATTTTGATTAGCCGCATCGCTTCCACGGCGATGCCCTCCGCCATTGGATGATAGAAGGGCGCACAATACGCTTCCAATGCATGGGAAAGGGCATCCATCCCGGTAGCGGCGGTTAAATTAGGTGGTAGTTCCACGGTGAGTTCGGCATCTAAAATAACCACAGTTGGCAGCATTTTTGGGTGAAATATGATGCGTTTTCGATGATGCTCTTGATCGAGGATCACCGACGCTCGACCAACCTCAGATCCTGTACCAGAAGTTGTTGGCACCGCTACAACTGGCACCATAGATTCGACATTTACTCGCTTCCAGTTATCAGCAACGTCTTCAAAATCCCATAGTGGACGGGTTTGGCCCACCATCAAAGCGATAGCTTTGCCTGCATCCAATGCAGATCCACCGCCGAAGGCGATCACACTATCATGCTGCCCTCGCTTTAAGGCAGTGACGCCATCCGTCACATTCTGAGCTGTGGGATTACTGGTAATACCTGAGAATATCCCGCAATTCAGACCTGCTTTACGGCAATCTTCAACGCTGTTTGTCACTATAGACATCTGTGATAATCCAGGATCGGTTACCAGCAGTGGTGCTCTCAGCTTAAGTTCCTGGCAAACAGCGGTGAGCTCTCTAATGCGCCCAAGACCCTGGCGAATATTGGTTGGATAATTCCAATTGGCGGTAAATTGATCTAAATTCATGGTTGACGCTTAAGTCGGTAGCTTGAGGTGAAATGATTTAGGTCTAGTCAATCGCTCATACCCTAATGCTGATAGCGTGCATCCTCGTCCAGAATTTTTAACGCCGGACCAGGCAAGCGCCGGGTCCAGATAGTCACATCGATTGAGGAAAAATGTGCCCGTTTCGAGGGCTTCTCCTATCGCGATTGCTGCATCAATATCCCGGCTAAACACGCAGGCCGTCAGACCAAACTCCGAATCGTTCATTAAGGCAATGGCCTCAGAGTCACTTTCTACTTGCATGATGCCAACCACCGGCCCGAAGCTTTCTTCGGTCATGATGCGCATACTATGATTTACATTGGTGAGTACTTGTGGTGCAAGATAGGGCGTGCCCACTTGATCCAATGGAAAATTAGCAGGATCAATATGAGTGATTGCGCCGGCGGCAAGGGCATCGCTGATCTGAGTGCGCACAGACTCCGCTGCGCGACTATTTACCATCGGACCCAGTGTCGTGTCCGGCGCATCGGAACGACCTAGTTTATAATTATTGACCAGGGCAACAGCCTGGCTGACAAATTCATCGAATATCTCGTTGCCAACATAAATGCGTTCTATGGCGCAGCATGATTGGCCGGAATTGAAAAAGGCCCCGTCTATGCAGGAGGCTACCGCCTGTTCAATATCGGCATCGGCGCGTACGTAGGCCGGATCTTTGCCGCCAAGCTCTAGACCAACACCGATAAAACGACCGCTACTCGCCTGCTCTACGACTCTTCCTGCTGCAACCGAACCGGTAAAAGCGACGAAGTCGATTTGCGTTTGTTGAATGAGGCTCTCAGTGGCTTGGTGACTCAGGTGTAAGTATTGAAATACACCCTGGGGTAACTTTGCGATTTCGAAAGCCCGGGCTAACTGTTCAGCACAAAGAGGTGTCTGCGCCGAGTGCTTCAGGATCACCGCATTGCCCGCCATGAGTGCAGGAATTATAGAATTAATTGCCGTGAGATAGGGGTAGTTCCATGGAGCGATGACGAAGATGACTCCTAGTGGTTCTCGTTGAATATAGCGGACGAAACCATCCTTTGGAGGAAGTCTTAGCGGCGCCAGAGATTCTTCGGCGATTCCGATCATGTGCTGGGCCCTCTCCACCATGCCTGCAACTTCTAAATTGGCGTATTGGATCGGGCGCCCCATCATCCAGCATAATTGCTCGGCTATTTCTTCTGTGTTATCCATAAAAGCATCGAGCATTGCCAGGCAATACTCACTTCGCTGCGCTATGGAAGTTTTCCGCCATTGCCGTTGTGCGCTGGCTGCCGATTCGAGGGCGTCCTTGACCTGTGCCTGGCTCGCCACGGTGCGTTCGACGTAAACAGAATCGTCGATCGGAGAGTAAGTAAGCTGATTCTGAGTGGTGACATCAAGCTGTGCTTTCATCGTCTGTACCAGCCTCAAATAATCTCGAAGTAACGCGCCAGTTCCCAATCGGAAACGTGTTTACTAAATTCGCGTTCTTCCCATTCCCTGGTGGCCGAAAAATGGGCTACAAACTCCTCGCCGAACAGCTCATTGGCGGCGCTAGAGTGTTTCAATCGGCCTGCCGCTTCAAACAAGCTACGCGGTAGAGACAATTCCGAGGGGTGCTCCTGGTCATAGGCGTTGCCCTTGACTTGCGCACAGGGTTCCAGCTTGTGTTCGATGCCATACAAACCCGAGGCCAGGGCCGCAGCCAATGCCAGGTAGGGGTTTGCATCGGCCGCAGCAAGACGGTATTCGATGCGCTGTGATTTTTCCGAACCGGGGATTACTCGAAGCGCGGTGGTTCTATTTTCAACTCCCCAGGTGGCTTCGAGAGGAGCCCAAAGTCCCGGCACCATCCGTGAATAGCTGTTCACGGTGGGCGCTATCATCGCCAAAAACTCGGGCATCAGGCGTTGCTGCCCGGCGAGAAAATGACACTGCGTAGCACTCATACTATGCTCGTTGTCGCGCTCGAAGAAAACAGATTTGCCGTCGTCGGACCTTAAGGAAATATGGATATGTCCACTCTGACCGGGAAGAGCCGCTGACCATTTTGCCATGAAGGTAGCCATCATCTCATTGCGCTGCGCCCAAACTTTGATGAAGGTTTTGAATAGAGCAGCCTTATCTGCGGCAGCGCCGGCATTGTCATGGCTTAAGGCTGCTTCGATGACGCCTGGTCCCGTTTCGGTATGCAGACTCTCTACCGGCATATCCATCGCTTCGCATAAATTTAGCAGGTCTTGATACATTTCCGCATGGACCGAATTTCTGATCATCGAATAACCGAACGCACCAGGGGTAAAAGGGGTCAGGTTTCGATAGGCTTTCGCTCGAACGGATTCGGGGGTTTCACTAAAAAGGAAAAACTCGTACTCGAACGCAACCGTTGCATCCAGCCCCATGTCGGTCGCTCTCGAAACTATGCGTCGTAACAGCCCGCGAGGGCATAACTTTTCTGCATCGCCTGCAAATTCAGCAATAAATAACAACATATCACCCTCGAAAGGCAATGAGCGACAGCTATCTGCAATGATTCTTACTGGTGCATCGGGGTAGCCTGTATGCCAGCCGGTGTAGGTGACGTTGTCGTACATCTGATCGTTCGAATCCCAGCCTAAGACGACGTCACAAAAGGCAAAACCGTTGTCGAGTGAGGAGAAGAACTTTTCCTTACTCATATACTTCCCGCGCATGACCCCATCGATGTCAAACAGACCGACCTTGATATGGGTGAGGCCACGTTCTTCGATGATTTTCTTAGCATCTGCCGTTGTTTTTATTGATCGAGGATCTAGCATGATTATTCCTTTCTCAGTCAACCCAATAGGAGGTCTGAACTACTGTCCTTGGCTGAGTTAGTTAGAATTCAACTGAGACTCTGCGCTTAAAATGGCGGCGAATTCCTCGTCGGGAGATTTCGCGACCAAGTGGTGCCGGCTATAAAACACGAAGTATGCAACTAGAATGGCATAAAAAACACCCGACCAGAGAAATAGCGGGGGTCAGGTCTTGAATTGTAAATTGAATCATTCCTACTGCTCTGTGAATTCAAGTTTCAACACCTGACCCCAACTCCAGTTCGCTGCCCACCTTTCAAGAAACTGGACAAGTGCCTACCGGGGGGATACCTTTTGTTAGTCTTATAAGCCGGTGAGATACCTTTAATACGGCTTATAATCCCTGCCCAACTTATTAGTGCCCTGCACTGGAGTGAGAAAATGATAAGAAAGTCCCTATGTACCTTGATCCTCGGTGCGGTGCTGGCGATCTTCGCCGGCCCGGTCGACGTCTCTGCCCAAGCCATGGAGTCGGTCGAGCCGTTCAAGGTCGGAACATTTGCGATCAACGATGTACCGACCGTCGGCCTGGTCATGCGCGATGACCAGCTGATCGTCGAGCTTGCGGCCGCGAACCGCGCCATGCAGCTACTGCCGCAGTACAGCCAGATAAACATGCCCGAGGATATGCTCGGGCTCATCGAGCAGTACGAGTACGGCCTGAAGTACCGGATCTACGAGGTCGTGAACTGGCTGGTGGAGGAGAATCTGCTGAGCGGCAGTGGCCAGCGCAGCTTTGTGCACCCGGTGGGCTCGGTGGATATCATGGCCCCGATTCAGTATCCAAGCAAACTCATGAACGCGGCCGTGAACTTCTACTCCCACGCCTGTGAGGGCTGCAATGACGATGAATTTCAAGCTCGCCTCCGCCAGCGTCAGGAAAACCGCGGC
>JADFOC010000488.1 GCA_022563075.1 Pseudomonadota bacterium | reverse complement strand
CCAACAAAGGTGGCAATCGGATAGCGAAATGGCAACATTACCACAATCAGTCCGCAGGCCATCACGATAAACGACGCCAGCAAAGTAATCGCAGAAATGCCCAGCGTGGCAGCCAGCGGGAACACCAGCGCGAAAATACCGAGGGGCGCAAGTGCCATGATCCAGCCAATCAAGACAAACATGGCGTCCTTCAATGCCGCGAAGAAATTCACGATAACACTGCGCGGCGCCTCGCCAATTTGCAAAAGGGCAGCCGCAAACAGCCCGGTGAATATCATCAGCGGCAGGATCGCATTGTCTACCGCCGCCTGAAATGGATTAGAAGGCACCAGTGCCACTATCCAATCACTGAAAGGCGGTAGTTCGGCATCGGTCACCGCCGCCATCTCGGTGCTCGCCAGCAGGGCACGACTTGCCTCAGGATCGATGTTAAGCAGCGCCAGCAGGGGTGGCGCAAATATCAGGGTGTACAGACAGGACGCGAAAATCATCAGCACAAACAGCCCGATGGTCTTGCCCCCCAGCTTGGCGGCAATGCCGCTGCTGCTCTGACCTGCGATGGCGGTAATCAGTAAGGCCATCAGCAAGGGAATCACGGTCATGCGGATTGCATTAACCCACAGGGTTCCGACCGGTTCGATGATGGCTGGCAGCGAAGCCAGGGCGGCAATCTCGCTGGTAGAGTGGAATACCCCGGTCGCCAATCCCAGCGTGAGCCCTATTAAGATACGGGTAGGGAGGCTCATGGCTGTTCGCTGGAGACAATCAATTTAGTCGATTGCTAAACAAGGAATTGAAAGTTAATTGTTGAGCTTGAATACATACAGGGCATTGTGGCCGTCGGGACTGATCAACTCGGGTGCCAGAAAACTACCGATGCGCCAGGGGCTGCCACCTTCTCGGCCAGCAGGAATAGCGATGTACTGTTCACCGTCTACCGCATAGGAGATGGGGAAGCCTTGCACCGAAGTGGCGAGTCGGGTTTTCCAGAGTTCTTCTCCCGACTCGACATCGAAGGCATGCACATAGCGATCGAAGTCGCCAATGAATAACAGGCCGCCTGCCGTCGAAAGTGCCGCCGTCAAGAACGGTGCCCGTTGTTCTACACTCCAATTTTCGTCAAGGGATTCGATGTCATAGGCCCCCAGTTTGCCAAACTGGCCATTGGTACCAGGCATCTCCATCCACCGGCGGTCGCCCTGATTGCCACCCGAGCCGATTTCAAATACGGTTTCCCTGGGTGACATTTCCATGCAGGATTGGCTTAAGGGAATTATCAATTGATGAGTCGGCGGGTGGTAGCTGCTGGATTGCCAGTTGTGCCCGCCGGCAGTCGATGGACACACCGATAACCACTCGCCGATTTGCATGTTCCGAATATCTTCTCGATAGCGTACTTGCCCGGTTTCGAGATTCACTTCTGGAAACACATTCTGATAAACCGTTTGCTTCAGGCCCAGAAATTCACCGTTGCGTCGGTCCAGTTTCCAAAGGATGCCGCTTTTGCCAATGGTTAACAAATAGGGTTGGTCAAATAAATCCACCAGTACCTGCTCGAATGCCTCGTCCATGTCCAGCGATTCACCCGGCACATGTTGTCGATACCAGACGATGCGGCCATCATCGGGATCGATGGCCAGGGTGGAGTTGGCATACAGGGTGGCATCATCGGTGGTCAGGCCACGACTCGCTGCCATCCAGGGTTTGGCCTGCGCCGTGCCAAAGAAGACGAGATTTAACCCTGGATCCCAACTGCCAGCTACCCACACGTCACCGCCTCCCCGGAATTCCAGCGGTAAACCACCCCAGCTGTCATCGCCGGGCTCGCCGGGTCGGGCGATGGTGTAGGTCCGCCAGAGCTCTTCGCCGGTGCGGGCGTCATGGCCGGTAATAAAACAGCTTTCGACGAAGAAGCGACCGCATCCGGTAATACCATTAATGACCTTGCCGTTGGCGACGATGGGTCCACTGGTATTGGAATAGCCCATTTGCTCATCGGCGATTTCCACATCCCAGCGTACCGCGCCGGTACGTGCATCCAGCGCCACCAGATGGGCGTCGGTGGTGGCGACATAAATCATATCCTCCCACATGGCCAGCGTGCGCAGATGACCACCGCGACGGCCGCCCTCAGGAAATTGACGTCGGTATTCCCATAGCAAGGTGCCATCTCTCCCATCTAGAGCTTGTACGATGTTGCCAAAATTGGGAATGAAGAGTATGCCGTTACGCACCAGTGGTGCCGGCTGACTTCTGCCCGGTTGCATGCCCCATACCCAGGCCAGGGACAGGTTTTTAACATTGTCTTTGTTGATTTTCTGCAGCGGACTGAAACCGTGACTGGAGGGGGTTCTGTGCCAGTAAGGCCAGTGGGCGTCGCCGGGGTGGGC
>JADFOC010000065.1 GCA_022563075.1 Pseudomonadota bacterium | reverse complement strand
CCAACGCGAAGTGCCCCGTATCCAGCAGGTGATATTCAAGATTTTTGATGCCAGACGCATTGTCCGCCGATGCCGTCGAATCGATGAACGCACTACTAAAAACGGCAATGATGATAAGCGTAAGCATCTTGCTGATACTTGATCTGGACATAGGGGGCTTCCTTAGGCGGTAACGGTGGCTTGAGCACCGACCAAGCTGCGATTGCCTGTGATCACCAGGAATAGCATGATCAGCAGTAGTACGGCCTGGAACTCAAAACCGCCCATCGGATGTGTTTCGCTGGGTACGAAATTCCAACGGCCCCAATGGACTATCGAGATCGCTCCGATTATCACGGGAATGTTCAGAGCCGCACCAACGCGTGTTGCAACATCGAAGATCCGGTCGTTACCCAATCCTCCGAGTAAGACCAGCAGTCCGCCGCCGGTTTCGGCGAGCGCCACGAGGACTACCTCGGTGTAGGAAATCGGCAGCATTTGTGCAAAACCTTCCAGGTTCATAAGCTTTAACGCACCGTGGAAAATAAACACGCTACCGAGCGCGACGCGTAGCAGCCAGTGAACGTTTGCAGTTAAAAATTTCATAGTGTTGTCCTCTTGAACAAAATTTGATTACATGGATTCATTGATCTTTTGAACAGCCTCTTCCGTCGTCCATACGGCGTTGGCTATGAAGCGGAAATTAACCAATGCCGCTTCGTAGCCGTTGCCTTCCTCCAAAATTGCGGCTGCTGTTGCATCGGATACAACCGCTACTTCGAAACCCTGCTCAATGAGTTCGCGCATGTGCGACTCGGTGCACAGGTTGGCCGACATGCCGCCAAGAATGACCTTGTCGATGCCGCGCTTGCGCAGTTGCAAGACGAGATCGTTAGTCTCGGGGCCGTAGACCTTGTGCGGACTCGTGATAATGGTTTCACCGTCGTTGATGTACTTCTTGTATTGCTCGAGGAAATCCGCCCCCGAACCTTCGAAGCCCTCCAGCGACAGCGGCCCTGCGCGATCGAACATGCCCACAGTGTGCATGAGTTTTTCGAGTGCGCCTTCGAACTGCCAGCCGTGGTCGGTCGGGAAGTAATGATGTGGCGATATGAACACGGGCATGTCGTTGGCTTTGGCCGCCGCGAACAGCGCGTCGATGTTCTCGATCGTGTTGTTGTCGGTGACGTTCTTGCCGACCACACCCCAGACCACGCCTTCGGGGCTCAGGAAGTCATTTTGCGGATCCGTGATTACCAGGGCGGTGCGTCCCGGCACGATGGTGACGCCAGGGTCCGGCAGAGCGGCTTGCGTCATCCCGCCGATGTTGGTTACCGCCAGAATGGCTGCGATATAAAACATGGGTGTCTTCTTCATGGGTTTTTCCTCAGGTTGCTTGGTGGATTGTGTTGCGAATTCTTGAGTCCGATGCGCCGGTCTCCGGCATGGATCTGAATGTCATTGGCACTCATGTCACGACGACACATGTAACCGTCCTCATCAAACTCCCAATGCTCGTTGCCGTGAGTTCTAAACCACTGGCCAGTTTCGGCATGCTGCCATTCGTATTCGAAGCGCACTGAAATGCGATTGCCGGTATGGGCCCAAAGCTCCTTCATGAGTTTGTAATGAAGTTCCTTAGCCCATTTATTTTCGAGAAACTGTTTGATGGCCTCGCGGCCTTCGATGAATTGATCTCGATTTCTCCAGCGTGAATCGACCGAGTAAGCCTGTGCGACTCGGTCGGGGTCGCGTGAATTCCACGCGTCCTCTGCCGCTTGAACTTTCGCAAGGGCAGAGTCGTTGGAGAACGGAGGGAGAGGGGGTCTTTGCATTTTCTGGTGTCCTTAAATATCGAAAGAGTGTTGATGAGAAATAAAAGCAGAGAGTGCGAATGGCACTTCAGTCATCGCTTCGAATTCAAACGATCGGTACTCATCCTGGAAGCGGGCTGACTCAAAGCTTGGTGTGGCATCGTAAAAGCCAACACTTGAGCCGCCGGCCAGATCGGCCGTTGTAAAATCGATGGTTCCGTGGTGGTTGTTCATAGGAATTCTCCTAGTGGTTAAGTTCATACTGTCTAATACAGTTCTGCTACTGCAGTGACCGTGCCAACTTATAAAATGTAATATATTCAATGAGTTATTGAATTATCCGCCACCACAAAAAATTGTGTTCCACAAGTTTTTGTGGCTGAATCCTCAAAAATCTGTGGAATTGGTGTTATTGGAAATCTCTCTGAGTGGACCTTGCAGGACTCACCGGCTCTATCTTCCTGCACACTGGATTCAGCCCACTCTAGTTTGCGCCGTCGGCGTGCCTCCAACCCCCGAACGCGATTGCCAAGTTTCTCTATCTCTAACTGAAGGAGGCAGGCACTAAGATCTGCATAGGCGACGGATGCAAACTGTGCAAACTTGACACCCAAATAAATTCTGGGGGTGTTGCTTGCGCATGCTTCGGACTTGTCACGAAAACCAGGGGAGTACCTGGCGCGTAAAATCACCGACGTGGACGACGCACAAGGGATCGGCGCAAAAAACTTCACCGATCCCCTATTTTCTCACCAGGGCTGATTGCCACTAACTTCTTGACATGCAACCAAATGGTTGCATAATAGCTAGACATGAAAGATGTGTTCAAAGCCCTGGCCGATGAGAGTCGGCGTCATCTTCTCGACCAGCTGCGGCAGAAGGATGGACAGACTCTCAATGAAATTCGCGAAGGCTTGAAGATGACTCGACAGGCGGCGAGTAAGCATCTAGCCATTCTTGAGCAGGCCAATCTCGTCATTTGCGTGCCCGCAGGCAGAAGCAAGCTGCATTATCTCAATGCCGTGCCATTGCAGGAGATTGTCGATCGCTGGGTGAGTGAATTCAGTCAGATACAAACTCGCACTCTGATGCAATTTAAAGACGAACTGGAGAATAAGAAATGAGTGAACAAAAACATGTGTCAGTGATTTAACTAAAAGCCGAACCGGCAGCGGTATAGAAAGCACTGACTTCGGCCGAATTTACCAGCCAGTACCTGTACAGCACTGGTGTCGAATCTGAGTGGACAGTGGGCGCCAATATCACTTTTTATAACCCGGATAAGTCTATTGCGATTGCCGGTGAAATACTCGAACTGGATGAGCCCAACAAGCTCAGCTTTACCTGGCACGTACACTACGATCCAGATGCAAAGAAGGAAGAACCGAGTCGAGTGACTTATTTGTTGGAGCAAGAGAAGGAAGCAACCAAGCTCACTGTGATTCACCACAATTTCCCGCCGGACAGTGTGGTGTATCCTAATATCATTCAGGGTTGGATCGCGATCTTGAGTAATTTGAAGACACTGATAGAAACCGGGTCGGCGATGACGATTTCCTGAGCCGTTCAGCGCCCCAATCGAAGCGCCGAGTAACATGACCACCGAAGGATCGGTTTCTGTCCCTTAGGGCGGCCTGTTTATTACAAACGCGACCACTGCAGCATCACCTCAGCATTACGCCAGAAAGACTCAAACTGTCGATTCACGCTTCGCTGAACTCCATGCTGCGGCACACCAGCAGGACAGTTTCTTGGCCTTCGGGACAATGTGTTCTTCCTTGAACCAATGATCTTTCTCCGATATTCAGCATAGTCGATGGTCAAGGTTTACTAAATTTTTAGCATTAATTCGACATAGACCTCAATTACAGGCTTGTGCTGTTCCCTCAACTCGTGTACTTAAAACACTGAAGGAAATACTTCGAATTTTCAATAACAGCTAATCAGTACCGCGCATGAGAAATGAGTCTGATCCATCGAAAGACCACGTGAGTTCAGGTGACAAGGCGCCAGCGCAGCGATCTGAGCAGCAGCAGTTGATACTCAGGAAAATCGCTCGGGCTAGAATTCACTTGCTGGTTTGCTTCTGGACCTTGCCAGTCTATGTGATTGGATTATGGCTGCTACTAAACAGCGGCCGCAGTATTGAGTACTTCATGCTGGTTTATATGGTCGTGTGGGCCGGATTTGCTATCGACATGGCCATGCGTCGTTGCCCTGGCTGCGGCAAGCAGTTTTATGTGAAAACCATTTTGTTGAACTTGATCACCCAGCGCTGCTTACATTGCGGCATCTGGGCTAAAGCGACGCAGACGAGCAGAGAATTCTAGATCTTGCTACGTAGCATGCGCAACAGCTCCAGCATCTTCGGTGGCTGTCCGGTGCGTAGAACGCCGAGTTTGAATACCTTGCCCGATAGCCACAGCACCAACAAGATGCTTAGTAATAGTGTAATCGTAGTGCCAATAACATCGATCATCGGTGGATCGGCGGCAGCCCTGTTCATCATTATGTAAGGCGTAAATAATGGGAACCAGGACATCGCCCTGACGATGGTATTGTTGGGATCCAGCACCACGAAAAACATCGATGCAATGGGCACTATCTGAATCAGAATCATCGGCATCATCAATCCCTGGGCCTCCTTCAGCGTATCACAGAGACTGCCAATCGCCAGGAAAATTCCGGAATACAGGGCGTAGCCGGCGAAGTAATAGAACACGAACCAGGGGATTAGTTCGGATCCAAGAATGACTTCCAGAATTTGCGAGATCAGTTCGGTCTGGTTGTTGTCATAAAGCGTAATGAAAAGGTAGAAAGACAGTAACCAGGCGCCTATGGTGGTAAGCCCCGCCATGCCGATGCCCAATAGCTTTCCCATCATCAGCTCGTGGGGCGTTACCGATGCTAGTAATACTTCTATTATGCGATTGGATTTTTCTTCAATCGTATTGGCCAAGAGATACTGCACGCTCTGCATCAATGAAATAAACATCAGATAGACAAATCCCATCGGCGCAAATTGCCGCAGCGTGTCGGCCATGCTAACTGCCTCCTCGCCCGCTTCCGCGGTGGGATCTAGCTGGTTCAAGGGCATGCGGGTGCGTTGTACATTACGCACTAGTTGCGTGTTAACCCCGAGGCTTACATATTCGCGCTCTCGGATCACGTTGTTTATGCTGTTGCCAATGGCATCGGGCAGGCGAGAGTCGGTTAGATTGCGCGCCCAGTATTGAATGCCCTTGGTCGTATCCGGAGTCTGTGGAATGGCGCCAGGTCTGCTTATATCTTGATCTACATCCGCGGGAATTAAGATCAAAGCAAACAGTGAGCCGGATTCATCGCCGGCTGAGATTTCTCTGTCGCCTGTTAGATACGGTCTCAGCGCGGCAATAATCTCTTGCGGAGAGCCATTTACATCGACCTGAGAAGGGAGGGTCGCTTCAATAAATTGTTGCTTCGGTTGTTCAAATGGTGGCGCATTGTCTTTCAAATAGGGCCTGGCCATGGTCAAGGCAAAATCCAATCCACCATCGTTGAGGAATGCATCCAGCGCCGCGAATTGGTCTGCATCTACGTCGTCAATGAATTGGTCCGTGGTTGATCTGGCGTTGGCTGCCATCAATTCCAGATTTGTATCCTTGCGGTTTTCCAGTAAGTAGCCGACGAACTCTTGCATGATGCGGCGCTGGTGTTCCCGCGCAATTGCCGTGGCCACCGCTTGCTCATACTGCCCGGACTGATCGATCAATAGATAGTAGCGGGTGGGTGTTGCATTGTTCAGTGCGGTAGTTAGGAAAAACATGGCGATAAATATAACGGGAAAGATCATCACCGTGAGCCAGAATCCCTTGGTTTGCACATTTTCCATGTACTCGCGCCAGGCGATCAGTCTGATCATCTTCATCATCTGAATTCGTGCTCCCTGGCATCATCGCCTACCAGATGCACAAACACATCATGCAGAGAAGGTTCGGTAAATTCAAATCGATTCAAATTAATGCCACGATCAAAACAGGTGCGTAAAATGTCCTGTGGATTTACCTGCTCGGATATTTGCAACTGCCATTGCGCAACAGTTGAGTCCGCCGAGGGGTCTGCTGCAAGCTGGACTATTTCATTGACACCGGCGATGGCATGTAAGTCCTTAATATCGTCGGCAGTCTCAATCGTGACGCGACGTGGAATTGTGGCTTTGGCTTCGGCAACGGTACCATCAAATATTTTACGGCCTTTGGCAATCAGCAAGATACGATCGCAGAGACGTTCGGCATGCTGCATTACATGGGTCGAAAAAATCACCGTCTGACCGTTTTCTGCCATGCCGGTGATCAGCTCTTCCAATACTGTTTGATTGACCGGGTCCAGCCCGGTAAAGGGTTCGTCCAGGATGACGAGCTCTGGCTCGTGAGCCACCGCCGACAATACCTGTACCTTCTGACTCATGCCTTTAGAGAGTGCCTCAACCTTGGATTCGGCAAAATCTTTCAGTCCATATTTCTCCAACAGCAGCCAGGCTTGATCCTTCGCCGCCTTTTTATCCATGCCTTTCAACCTGGCGAAGTATTGAATAATCGCCCATACCTTCATCTTCTTATACAGGCCTTTCTCTTCCGGCAAGTAACCAATGCGGTTGCGCACATCCAGTGCGGAAGCGTGTCCGAGCACAGAAATTTCGCCGCTGGTGGGCTTGATAATCTCCAGGATCATGCGAATAGTCGTTGTTTTACCAGCGCCGTTTGGGCCGAGAAATCCGTAGATGGATCCCTTCGGAATTGAGAAGCTTATTTCATCCACTGCGGTAAATTCACCAAAACGTTTAACCACGTTATGCATGCTTAATACGCTATTTTCCATGGTGTTGAGCTCTCTTGCAGGATTCGCGGTGCAAGTATGTCAGAAACCCAGACCGTGTACCAATCACGTTACGACGGTGTGCTGATCAATAATTTGTTATTGGTAAATACTATGAGCTGGACAAGTGGAGGAGCAGGTGATTGGACTTAAGCGGTGCTCAGAGGAAGTGTAACGGTAAATTGGCTACCTTCAGCAAGTTTGCTTTTGACTGAGATGTTACCGAAGTGTGCCTTGGCAATGGCCAAAGCCAAACTCAGTCCCAGACCGGTGCCCGGTTTGCTTCGACTCATATCGCAGCGGTAGAAACGCTCAAAAATATTAGGCAGATCTTCCTGGCTTATTCCCATGCCAGTGTCGGCAATTTTCACCAGGACATCGCCGCCTACAATTTCATCATCGATGCTTACCTTACCGCCGGCGGGCGTGTACTTGATGGCATTATCCAGCAAATTGCCGATTAGTCGTTGCAAGAATTGTTTGTTGCCATTAATCACTAGTGCCTGATCAATCTGACTATCCAGATCGATATTACTTTCAGCTGCGAGTGGCTGATAGAGCTCGCAGGCGTCATTAATGAGCTCGGTGAAATTCACTGTCTCCATGTGGTGAACTAAGCCGGCCTCGGTTTCGGCCAGGTCTAACATGGTATTGATTAGGTGCAGCAATCGGTCGCATTCCTCAATGGTACTGCCTGCTAATTGCTGATACTGCGATTCACTTGGATTGCCGGTTAATGTCGATTCGGCAATGCCTCTGATTCGAGCCAAGGGACTTTTCAGATCATGGGCGATGTTGTCATTTATCTCCCGCATGCCACGAATCAGTAACTGAATTTTGTCCAACATACTGTTGAATGTTTCCGCCAGCCTATCAATTTCCACGCCTTGGTCTGAGAGGTTAACGCGTTCGCTGAGCGCACCATTACTAATATGAATAGCCGTATTGGTAACCAACTGAACGCCGGTCAATGACTTTTTGGCCATTAGCCACCCTGACAATAAGGAAAGCACGATTAGAAACGGTAAACTAAGGAGAAAGGTCAGGCGAAATATTGCCAATACATCTGAGCGCTCTTCGAGAGTCTCGGTAATCTGCAAGATGTAATTATCGTCCACACTACCAAGCAAGCCATAAATTGTTCTAGCCGGGAACTCATGGTCTTGAAGATGAATACCGCTGATGAGTGGTTCGGGGTCCAACTGCAATATCTGACTCAGATCCTCTGGTGGCCGGTAATTATTCCAGACGATATCGTCAGTTGAGCGAAGCAGGTCGCCCTGAGCCGAGTAGAGTCGAAATAATATTTGCTCGGCTCCATCATAGTCGGCTTCCTATTGTAGCTGTCGCCACAGCTCATCTAGGGTTTGTTCCCTGAATATTTCATTAAACTCATCGATGTCTTCTTCGAGGTCCTCATCCACTTGATTGAGCAATACTGCCGCAGTCAGGAAATAGATAACTGTAATTGCACCAAGAAATAGTGCGGTGGAAGTTATCGTGTACCAAACAGTAAGGCGCCCAGCTAAAGAGGCAGGTTTAAGTATCGTGCTTAAGAACATAGCCTGCACCACGAATGGTATGTATTAACGAAATTTCGAAATCTTTATCGACCTTTTCCCTGAGTCGACAGACTCTCGCCTCTACCACATTGGTATGAGGATCAAAATTATAGTCCCATACGTGTTCCATTATCATCGATTTCGAAACGATGCGATTCGCATTACGCATTAAGTATTCCAGCAGGCTAAATTCTCTGGGTTGTAAAATAATCTTCTTGTCGCCGCGCATCACCTTGCGTGTACGAATATCAATCGTAAGATCATGCACCGTTAGATTGTTTGGCTCTACGATATGATTGGCACGCCGTATCAGTGCTTGTAATCGTGCTAACAATTCTGCGAATGCGAAGGGCTTGGTTAGATAGTCATCGCCGCCCGTGTTAAATCCTTTTACTCGATCATCTACAGATCGCTTCGCGCTCAGAATTAAAACGGGTAAGCTGATATTGCTGCTTCTAAGGTCGTCAATAATAGTCAATCCATCGACACCTGGTAGCATAATATCAAATATGCCAGCATCATAGGATTCCGTCTTAGCCGCACTCAATCCGTCGGTGCCATTAATAAAGTGCTCGACGACATAGCCCGCTTCTTTTAAGCCTTTGCTTACAAAAGCGGCGATCTTAATATCATCTTCAATTAACAATATGCGCATGGAATTGTCTTTGGTATCAATGTTCATCGAACGACTCTGTTTTCAGTTTATCATATTCTGCAACCGCGCAAAGTTGCCGAATCTGTTCAAACATTACCATCTGGTAATGATCGCCCCTAGAGTCTAATCTTGAGGATATATTGTCAATTCTTGATGTCCGAAATAGAACCTTGTTGAGGAATAAGAATGATGAAATGGTCGCTGATATTCTCTCTGCTGCTAAGCACAGGCCATTTGAGTGCTCAGCAAGCGGCTGATCTCATTACCGACATTGAGGTTGAACGAGTCGGCAATTATCGAACACGGGAAGATCGCCGAGAAGCGGGGCTGGGCACGGAGATTACTGACTGGCTCACCTTTTCCGGACTGGTAGAGGTGGAGACATTCCGTGAAGTCACTCAGTTCGATGTCGAACTTGCCGACCACTACGATTTCACTACCGATCCCGCCGTACAAGCTGCTTTCGATATTTCAATATTCGATATCTTCGAAGCCGAGCTAATCTTGGAATACTCAGAAGACAGTCGCGACCCT
>JADFOC010000064.1 GCA_022563075.1 Pseudomonadota bacterium | reverse complement strand
AAATTATGATCGCCATTACCGGCACTGCCGGTTACAAAATTTGCGGCTGTCGCTTGCATCAATTCCTGTTCGGTAGAATAGGCCGCTGCCCTGGAGGCGTAGTCGACGTCTTCCGGATTCTTGGGTTCCGCGTAGGGGTCTCTGCCCATTACCGCCGGGTACCAGAAAAACACCGTACCAAAACCGAAGCGACTGTCGTTCACGAATTCCTGTGCCAGCCATTGCAATGAATTGCTATCACTGGGTGCCAGTTTTTCGCCAAACCCGGGCGCCAACATATCGGCATACCATGTGTCTCCATTCTGATAGATGCCCTGAGGGTCGTTTCGATAAGAGCGCGGCAGCGCATTGTCACCGCCGGGCTGGTCGCGATAAAAACCATCGTCGCCGTAGTTTTGAAAGGCGCCGGCGACTGGATCCATGATGTCGTGGCACACGACGCAGTTAGAATTATTCAGGGTCGGGTTGTTTTGATCCGCCAGCGCCGCCGGATCGGTGGTGCGTGCGGACAAGCCTTCGATGTCGACGCCTAAAAAGAAATAGTAAGACCAGCGTGCGCGGGCACGATTACGATTGGTCTCGGTGGAAGGAAAGCGTGAGAGAAACGCCGGCGAATTAAGGATGCCAGCATGAGGATATTCAGTCGGGATATTAAAAAGAGCGTATTCATCGACCCGAGCACATATTGAGCAGCGATAGTATTCGGTGATTTTACTCTCACGCCACTCGTCGGCATCGCTTGCATCATAGAAGCTGACATCGCCCCCGTATATTACCGCCGAATAGGGATTTACCATGATGTAATCGGCAGTCAATATCTCGGTGTAAGGTCGTTCCTCGGCGACCACGTGAGCGATCAGTTCCAGTGGCTCCCTGGCCAGCGCTTCACTGATCAAGCGTCGTTCCGACACGGAGTAATCTTCGGTGAAATAATACTGTGCCGAGTTAGGGTAATAGTAGCGATCGACGATGCCAAACAAGTTGAACACAAAGGCTTCCGTGAGCAAGCGATCGTTCGCGCTTTCTGTGAGAAATTCTCTAAAGCCATCGCCTTGCATCAACGCGCGAATCGCTACGCGAAGTTCTTCATCGGTGGCATTAGCGACGCTGCTCAATGCGATACTGCTGGGGAGCCGTCCTGCAAACAGAAGCGCTGCCTTGCGCAGGGTCTGCTCATTGCTCATCTTCACAACCGCGCTGAAAATATCCTGACTGGTTCCCGTGCTGCCACCACCACCGCTGGCGATATCATTCAGACTGATAGCAATAAATTCTGACCACAGCGCAAATTCAGCACTCGACGCTGGTAATTGCACAGCCCCACCGTGGGCGGACATCCCCTGTGGCTTGGAGAGGATGAGCTCACTGCCATTAGGTGCATTTTCGATGTAGTCAAGCAGCGTGTTGTAGTTGTTGAGTTGGAAATCCGGCTCGCTGCTATCTTGATAGATGAGACTACTCGCGGCAGCAATACCCGTGCTGGTGTGACAATTTCTGCAGATATTCTGAATTATCGGTGCGGAAATATTTTGTACGTAGAATTGGAAGCTAAGCGGGTCGCTCGCTGCGGCCTCGATGGCAAAGTTCAATGGCACACCGCTGAAATACAACTCACCTGGATTGGCAGCGGTATCATAGGCAAGATATATATCGAGGGAGGCGTCCATCACGCCAAGTGTCCCGAAGGCAACATTCTCGACCACTGTTAAGGGCTCGCTCGCGTGCAGAATTTTATCCGGAGCTGCAGCCAATAGAGTATCCGGCGCACCGTCCCACTCCGCATAATCCCCAGACTCCACTCGCATGAAGAATTGTCCGTCCACCGAAATAATCAAGTAAAGATTGCCGATAGTGCCTATATGGCCCGGCTCGACCTGAGTTTCCAACAGCACAACCAACAATTGGTCGGGCTCAAAACGGGTGGCGTAACTGACACCGTCGTCGACAGTAACGCCACCGAGAAATTTAGCACTGGTGGCTTGCCCGGTTAATGTCGAAGGCGAACCAAGCTCCGGTAGTTTTGCGAACAGGGATGTTGTCGCCAGTTGAACGTATAGTGCGACCAATATGGACAAGCAGAAATTAAAGCGCGTGCTTCTTCGGTATCCGTTACTGTGAATTTCACTGTTCATGGCACCAAGAATAATCGGGCACCTCTGCCTAGTTATTTAGTTGATCATGCTTTTCAGTCCAACATCGATGCAGCTAATAACTAAAGACGTGAGAACACTAATAAGGTTGCAACTTTATTAGCAACAGCTTCTTAGGATAATGCAAAGCCGGTTCGATAGGTCTTGTCCAGATAGGCATTAGCCACATCGTCATTGGTGAATCGCATGTTCGCCGCATCGTATTCCAGGACGCTGTTCTCGCTGGCCCGCAGTAGCGCAATATTGCCCAATAACATAGTCTCGGTTAGCTGGGCAGCATATTCAAAGCTAGATGTAGTCACTTTGCTGCGGTCCTTGATGGCATCGATCCACTCCTGATAAATTCCAGGCGACCGGGCCATTGTCTTGGCAGGCTGTTGATATTCCAAGTGCTTTGTCTCCGGAATGAGACGTGGGTCACGCCCGTAGACGCCGTGCATCAGGGTGTTCTTTTCCCCTACGATCAGCACACCACCGTCGCGATCACCCAACTTACGTCCATGCTCAATGATGGCGGGGCGTTCAGGCAGCAGACCACCGTCATACCAGGTCATTTTCAGGGCAGGCCGGGAAGCCGTTGCCGGAAATTCAAAATGGATCTTGCTGGCCAGTGGATAGCTTTCGAAATCCGCCCCCCACTTGGTCGAGCTGGCGGATACCCTGGTGGGCAAGCCCAGATCCAGTGCCCAATAAGGATGATCGATGATATGGGCGCCCATGTCTCCCACCACACCGGTACCGAAATCCCTCCAGCCACGCCAGTTAAACGGATGGTAACGTCTCTCCAAATAAGGTCTGTGGGGAGCCGCGCCTAACCAAAGATCCCAATCCATGGTGGCAGGTACCGGCATCGAGCCTTCGGGTCTGGCAATGCCCTGCGGCCATACCGGTCGATCGGTCCAGCAGTGGACCTCTAAGACTCTGCCAAGAGCGCCGTCAGCTACTAATTCATTAATCAGCCTGGCTCCCTCTTCCGCATGCCCCTGATTACCCATCTGTGTGACTACATTGGCCTGCCTGGCACGTCGGGCCATGAAGCGTGCCTCGGCGACGGTGTGAGTCAGCGGCTTTTGCACATACAGATGCTTGCCGAGCCCCATGGCGTGGGCGGCGATGGGCGCGTGCATGTGATCTGGCGTGCTGATCAGCACGGCATCGATCTCGGGCTCGTTATCCAGCATCTCACGATAATCACGATACTTTTTAGCCTTGTCCCTGAAAGGAGCGGTCCAGTCCTGTTGCAGAGTTGCCCCTAGCCGATTGTCATCCATGTCACACAGCGCGTAGATGTTTTCATGTGCCACCGCACGAATATCAGAGCGCCCCTTGCCGCCAACACCGACGGCGGCAATATTAATCTTGTCACTGGGTGCGACATAGGCGGGTCCGCCGAGTACGTGGCGAGGGACAAGCATGAAAGCCGAAGCGACTGCGGTGGATTTAATAAATTCTCGGCGGTCCAGTCCCTTGTTAGAGCTGGTGTTCTTCACGTCTCTGTGCATGGGGTTCCCCTTCGTTGCTGTTTATGCTTTCGTGACTTGGTCTGTCCTTCTGTGCGCGTGAGTTCGTGCCATTCGCAGACTAGCACACTGCTATTGGATTCTGGAATCTTAGCAATTCTGGAATCAATAAGTTCAACCTTCAGCGCCGAGTTACCCGCAGTGAATTAGTGACGATGGCCTAACTCCATGAGCACGGTTGTGCGGCGGGCAGCACCTCGAATTCCATGGAATGGATTATTGTTTAGGTTCCACGATCATGAAGGTGGCATTGGTCTTTGCCACCAGTTTATCGGCACTAAACACGGAGATTTCCGTTCGGAATAGTCTCTTACCTGCATGAATCACTTCGGCGACTGCTTCCAGTGAGTCGCCCTGCGGCGGGCGGATAAAAGCGATGCTAAGATCGGTCGTGGCAGAGAGTTTTCCTTTCGGTCGAACCGTTCTCACGGCAAAATCTACTATTTCTATACCGATAAATACACCAAAGGGGCTCATTGAAATTTCTTGGTCAGACATACATTACTCTTCTTATTGCAGGTCAGTTGGTTATTGTGTGTCAGCTGGCGCTTCCGCGACGGCTTGAATGAGATCGATTAGTTTGGCAATGTCTCTGAGATCTGCAACCTCCGCTGGCGAATGACTATAGCGTCCGGGCCAGGACAATCCTGCATTGGGTGCCCCATAGACGGTAAAGGTGGTGCCATCGGTACTGCCCTGGGTCAGCCCAATCTGGACCTCGATTCCCGCAGCGGCGGCAATGCTTCTGTTTCGATCTAGCTCGTAGGCTGTTGCCATGCCGGCGTTTTCGATAGAGCGTAATACTGGACCGTTACCCAGTGGCGCATAAGCGAAGTGGGGAGATTCCAGCGGAGTATCGGAGGAGACGAAGGTATCGATGCTGTAAACGCGACGAGTTCTGCGACCGAACTGCCGTGCGAGAGCGGCGGCGCCGCGCAGGCCACCTTCTTCTCTGACCGACCAGGCGAAGATGACACGAGTCTCGAGTTGCGTGGCATCGATTTGTTGCAATGCCAATAATAAAGAAGTACTACCGACGCGATCATCCAGAGCTCTCGATGCGTAGCGGTAGCGGCCTAATCGATGACCTTCTTTATAGCCGGTCACTCCCATGCCGATGCGAACACCGGCTGCGGCAAGCTGCTCCGAGTTCATGCCAAACCAGGCTTTGACCGATTCCGGGCGTTTCTGTACCGGATTATCTCTGCTGGAAAACACACCGCGTAAAACTGGTGCTTCCGGTTGCGATTCGATATTAGTAAACGGATCCAATTGCATCAACGCCGGCTGCCCTTCCCAGGCACTTCTTATTACGCCACCTAAACGGGTCAGGTTAACGACGCCATCCGCTTCGATACTTTCAATCTCATAACCGACTTCGTCCATGTGTGCGATAAACACCGTGACCTGACCGACCGGCCCGAATTCCACCCACATATTGCCCATGTCGTCTACCTGTGCCAGTTCTCTGGCCCATTGCGGCAAGGCGTTGAAGATGATGTTGCGAATGGGCCCTTCATGACCCGGCACTGCGGAGCGTTCGGCCATTCGATCGAGTTGCTGTTCTATTTCCATCAGACGACGCACATTCTGACTCCGACCCCATCGGTCTATCTCGTGGTTCACAACGGCAGCTGGTTCCGGCGCGGCCAACCAGTTGGGAATAGTCGCCTCCGGATTTACTGCTTCGATAACAGAAGCAAGCAGCCGATTGGCATCGCTTAGTTCGATCCGTTCCATAAGTGCACCGACATCGGTAACTGCCGGAGCGATAATGCGCATGTTTGCCCGCACCAATTCAGAAAGCACCGAATCCACTCGTGTGCCGACTCTATCTATTAATTCATTGCGAGACACGAGTCCCCCGGCGCTAACCAGGATCAGTTGGTCCGCCTCCGAATCCTGCGTAATGGAGGCGCCCAGGCCTACCCAACCGAATATCTGCTGCACGCTGAGTACGTATTTGGTACTTCCTGCAACACCATTAATACCCGCCTCTGCCGCTGCGAGTATTGCTGCGCAACCGATGCGGGCTCCCGCACGTGGGCCCGCGACTTCGTTGCCATAGAACCAGGCCGGCAGTTGACGCAGCACCGGGTCCAATAATCCGATTCCCATCTGCGCCACTTCGTCTGCTGACTCAGCCCCCACGTCCAACCAGAGATCATTCTGGGTGATAACGGCGGTTTCGTTGCGGTGTTGTGCGGCGAAATGACCATTGGCTATGGCGGACACCCCGACCAACGGTCCGCTGCGGGTCAAAATTCGAAGTTGTTGTCCTTCATGGGCCTGATCCCAAAGTGGGTGACGTGACCCGCTACCAATTCGATGCAATCTCAGATAGCCGTCGTCTGTTATCTGACTAACCGCATAGCCATAGGAATCCAGTCCACAGGCGACGACGCGGCGAGGAGTTCCGGAACCGATAGTCTTGCTAATATTGCCATAGCGATCGCGTGACCAGCCGCTGTATCTTTCCTGTAGCGCCTGCGTGGCTAGATGTTCATGCCCAGTGGGTGCATCCAGGGCTACCCATGAGGCTAATATCGCCACATCGGAGCTTTGCCCCTGCGCCATGAGACTGAATACCGTGGCGAAGCAAACGCTTAACGCTCGCCAATAACTCCCAGTAAATTTTTTATTTAGGGTCTGGAAATTCACTGTGGCAGCCGATAAGCAATGATGTATCCTCCTTCCGGATCCTCTTCATCTGGGGGCAATGTTCTCGAACCTACTGCCCCGGTTGTATTGTAAACCGGTATGGTGGCGACCAGGGTTTGCATACCAGATGGTGATTGATAGGTCATCGGTGTGGCCTGCGCCGAAAAAGGAATCGCATCGCTCCAGAGTTCTTTACCGCTAAACAAATCCAGCGCCCGTATGGTGTTGTCAAACGTGCTTGCCATGAATATCAGGCCGCCCGCGGTGGTTACGGTGCCACCGATTTGAGGTGTGCCGACGGATATCGGTAGACCGCTGGCAATGCCCCAGGGGCCACTGTCTTTGGCCGTGCCGATGGGTCGTTCCCAGAGTAATTGCCTGGTCTCCAGATCGATAGCAGCCAGAATGCCGTAGGGTGGTTGTTGACAGGGAATTTCTAACGGCGAAATAAATCTCCGTGTAGTGTGAGAATAAGGTGTCCCCAATTGGTTGGCGCGAATTCCATCCGGCAGATCGTCCTGCGGATACAAAGTTAATTGATTCGACATGATCAGTGGATTCACCACCATAATATTGTTCACCTGATCCACACTGACACTGCCCCAGTTGTGCCCACCCGCATTGCCTGGAAATTGGAGGATAGTATCGACACCGGGCACCGTGAAATGCCCTTCGTAGCGCATCTTGCGATATTCGATGCGGCACCAGAGTTGATCCCATGGAGTGATTCCCCACATCTTCGCCTCAGTCAGATCGGGACGAAAGTTGGGCAAGTCCATGGTGAAGGGTTGCGTGGCGGCAACATAATCTTCCGGGACACCGCCTTCCTGGGGCACCGGCAATTCCTGAATATCGAATATGGGCTCGCCGGTGACTCGATTAAGCACGAATACTTCTGAGCGCTTGGTGGGAACCAGCACCGCAAGAACCTTCTCTCCATTTTCTCCCGGTAGATCGATCAACACAGGTTGTGAAGCAATGTCCCAATCCCACAGGTCATGATGCGCCGTTTGAAACGACCAACGCACCGAGCCATTTTCGCCATCTATGGCAACGATCGAACTTGCATACTGCTCGCTGGATTCCAGGCGATGGCCACCGAAGTAGTCAGGTGTCTCATTTCCCATCGGCGCGTAGATAAGTCCGAGTTCTTCATCGACACTAAATAGACTCCAGACATTGGGCGTGGCACGGGTATAGACTTCTCCGCGCAGTGGCTCAGTATTGACACCCGGTCTGCCCATGTCCCAGGCCCAGGCAAATTCACCGGTGATGGCATTAAACGCCCGCACCACACCGGACGGTTCGCCCACCGTCAGGTTATCTCTGACCCAGCCTCCAATAACCGCATTACCACGCACTATACCCGGTGGTGAAGTTTGAAAATTAAAGACGAGCGGGTCGTTACCCATATTTTTAGTGAGATCGATCTCACCCAATTCACCAAACTGCACACAGCGCGCTCCGCTTAGCGCATCGACAGCTATCATGCGCGCATCTGTGGTAGCGGTAATGATGCGCTGCTGACATTCGCCCTCATATTCTGCTGGCGCCTCATAGTAGGAAACACCGCGACATCCGGTGGTAAAGTAGCGAAGTCGGCCAAGGTCTAAATGCTCAGGATCAACTAGTGGATCGAATTGCCAACGCAATTCACCACTCTCGGCATCCAATGCCACGATGACATTGCCGCCGGTACAGACATACAGCAGTTCACCGATCTGCAACGGTGTCGCCTTAAATGCACCGCCTATTCCAGTTCGGTAGGTCCAGGCTACTTCCAATTGAGCAACATTTTCAGTATTGATTTGGTCCAACGGTGAGTAACGACTGCCACCTAAAGTGTTGCCGTAAGAAGGCCAATCGGTTCGAGTATTGACGGTGTTAATGCCACTGCGTTCAGATAGCGGGCTGACTTCGTAGCCAGTGCCACTGTAGAGAACGAATACCGATACCAGTACTACTGCCAACACCGTCCCCCGGGAAATGCTGGAATGAAATAATGCAGGGGGTTTTCCGAGATAAAGCGATCGACGCAGCCACGGTGTTAGAAACCACAATCCAACAGCCGCAAGCGGGAGGATGCGGGGGGCCAGCGCCCACAGATTCGTCCCCGACTCGAGCAGCGCCCATGCCACGGTAGCCACCAGCAGGCCACCGTAAACTAACGAGCCGGTTGGGTTTGCCTGCCACAGCTTTATTGCACTCGCTGTCATCAGCAATCCAGCAAACAAGTAATAGAATGAACCTCCCAAATAAATCAGCTGCAAACCACCCAGAATCAGTGGCAATGCAATCACCACCAATATTATAGGGAACACTCGCGGAGGCCGAACAGATGAGAATGTATTCATTGGAGCAGGCCTTTTTTGTTATTGATGGTCCGATTAACTGGCCCGGTCAGGCAAGCATCTTGCACCAACTATACCCAAATTCTTGGAATGCGGCAAAAAATCGGGGTCAGTACTCTGACCCCGGCTTTTCTCGTCTGCGTTGCTGTTGTTTAAAGCGCAATTTCTCTTTTTTTCTCTGCTTTATGGTTTCCTGCATAGGATGGCCAATATGGGATTCGCCTCGCTCTCGCGCCAATTCCATCTGCCGCTCGCGCTCGGCGTAGCGCTTAATCTGTGCTTTGCTGTGTTTGTCATAGCAATGATGACAACTGACCCCTTTCTGGTAGTGCTCACCGAGTTTGTCCTGCTCGGTGATGGGCATGCGACAGGCATGGCATTGATCGTATTCTCCTGGTTCGAGGTCGTGATTTACCGTGACTCGATTATCGAACACAAAACACTCCCCCTGCCATCTGGTTTGATCTTTCGGTACGTCTTCCAGGTATTTCAAGATACCGCCCTGCAGATGATAGACCTGATCGAATCCCTGTTGCTTGAGATAAGCGGTCGACTTTTCACAACGAATGCCGCCGGTGCAAAACATCGCCACTTTCTTGTGCTTGGATGAGTCGAGATGTTTGGCCACGAAATCAGGAAACTCTCTAAACGATTCGGTGTGTGGATTCACGGCGTTTTCAAACGTGCCTATTTCCACCTCGTATTCGTTACGAGTATCGAGCAGTAGCACC
>JADFOC010000063.1:7340-9416 GCA_022563075.1 Pseudomonadota bacterium | reverse complement strand
TCAACGCCTGGCCCAAGAATAAACCAAGCGATGAACCAAGCGATAAACGTAGTGATAACCGCAGTAACAAGTAAGTTTAAAGAAGCACGCGCCGGCATCGCGTTGGGATCGTGATTGAGTGTGCCCAGAATCGAATTAAAAAAGGCGCCTCGATCTGCCTCTAATTCTTCATCGGTCAGATCATCAGCCGCAGCATACAATTTGCTATTCATCCACCGATTGTATTTCGCCATCAATACAAAATTTTCTGTGAGCATGATGGGAAACCGTCTCCCAAGATCAGGCAGACATGCCCCTGGCAGCAATCTGCCAAATCGCTTCAACTTTGTCGTGTCGAATCGCATACATCTGGTCGTATAGATTCACCACCGGATCGCAATGGGACACGATGAGTTCCAGTTTATCGCCGACTTTGTAGGTGCGGGATGGATCTGCATCGTAGCGAATAGTGCCGAATTCGTCGGAGCCGGAGGAATAGCTCATGCCTGATTCCCCTTTGATAATTGCCCAGGGTCGGTTGATGGTGCAGGCTTTGGCGCCGGCGTCCGTGGTCGCACGTCCAGCGTACTGATCGTTCAACACGGTGGTGAGAATGGTGAGCGATGTTTGAAAATCCGAATAGACTTCAGTGTTGGATTCGCCGCCAATGCCGAGGTATTGTGCGTCCATGAAGACATAGCTGCCAACTTGTACGTCGGTAAGGCCGCGTGTCTCGTGATCGATGTTGTAGGTACCGGTACCGCCACCGCTGAAAATTTCGGTATTCAGCCCAGACTGTTGCAACAGGTCGTAGGTGTCACTGGCTGCAATTAATCGTCCGAGGGTCTGGTCCTTGCGCTGCTGGAAACCCACGACGTGTTGCGAGCCACCGTCATAACAGAGCAAGCCTTTTAGCTTCAATGCCGGTAACTGATCCACCAATTGTGCCAACGCCAAGGCGGCTTGGCCAGGAGTTATACCGGTGCGGTGACCACCCGGGTCCAGGTCCACCACCAAGTCGGCATCGATTCCCAACGCCGCAGCGGCCTCTGACAAGAGGCGCGCGTTGCTGGGAGAATCGGTGGCTTGCACAAAGCCATCGCAAACTTGTCTCAATGTCATTGCTCGTCGAATCTTGGTCGAGGTTACGTTGCTGGTGGTCATTAGAATTTGATCGATGCCATGTTGAAACATGGCTTCGGCTTCGCTCACCTTGGCGGTACAAATTCCAATAGAACCCTGGTCGATTTGCATCCGTGCAATGGTTGGACATTTATGGGTTTTTGCATGCGGTCGACTGGCAATCCCGTTGCGACTCATGGTGGTTTGCATGGTGGCGATGTTGGCTTCCAGAGCATCGAGATCGACACACAATGCCGGCGTATCGAGTTCCCATTTGGAGACATCCTGCTGCATCACACCATCCGCATACAGGGCTTGCATTTCGCTGGAGGTATAAGCTTTCACAGAACTAGGCAACCAGATAGCCGCGGCGCCAGTTGATTGCAGGAAGCGGCGTCGGGACATGGAATGTTTAGGCATTGGCTTGCGACTCCCAACTTATGATTGAGGTAACAGTCTATCATAGCTGGTAGAGACTACCTCAGGTCATGACAACAGGCCACTCTGGGCGATGCCATCGAAGATAAACTGTACTGCCAACGCCGTCAGCAGCACGCCAAAGACGCGACTGACCACATGCATACCGGTGACGCCGAATAGTTGCTGGATCTTGGTGGCGAGCAACAGCATGGCCAGCGTGAGTAGTAGGATTACTATCAAACTTGCGATTACGAGTAACTGTAAACTCAGGACTCCCTCGGTATTTGCCATCAGCAGGATCACGGCTCCCATGGCACCCGGGCCGGCAATAAGCGGTGTGGCCAGCGGAAATACGGAGATGTCCTGTTTCCCCATCGCTTCCTGTTCTTCTTCGTCGGTGGTGGAGGTGCCACCCGATGAGCGTGCAAATACCATCTCGATGCCGATCAGCAATAACAATATGCCACCGGCGGTGCGTAGTGCGGCGAGCGAGATTCCCAGGCGCAGCAGTATGAATTCACCGACAATTGCAAACACTACAAGGATGCCAGCGGC
>JADFOC010000063.1:0-7330 GCA_022563075.1 Pseudomonadota bacterium | reverse complement strand
CGCTGCGTTCTGTGCATGAGAGCAGCATGCCCGAAAGAAGTGCGCCGGCTGAGCCCAGCCCCGCTTGGCTCTTGGGAGATGAGCTGCGACGGCGCTTGGGCGAAGCGGTGGCGGTCAGGCCGGCATACACCGCGGCAACATCCAGAGGTCCGATGGTTGCAAAAAATGTGGCGAGGGCAACACTGACGGTTTCGATCATACGGTAATTTTCCTGAGAGAGCCGTTAATTCGATAGCGCAAAATTCACCGCTTGTTGTGCATGAATTTCGGCGGTGTCATAGAGCGGAACCGCCGTATGGGCTTGTTGTACTAACAGAGCAATCTCGGTGCATCCCATAATAACTGCCGCGGCGCCCCGCTGTTTTAGTTTATCAATTATTTTTAGATAGCTGCTACGAGACTCATCATTGATGATGCCGAGACAAAGCTCATCATAAATTACTCGATGAATTAAGGCGCGATCTGCGTCGTCGGGAATGACTACGTCAATACCGAATTTTTTAGTAAGCCGGTCCTTATAAAAGTCCTGTTCCATGGTGAACCTGGTGCCCAATAAGCCCACGCAATGGACACCATTATCGCGCAGTTTCTGTCCCGTGGCATCGGTGATGTGCAACAGAGGAATCGAGATAGCCTGTTCAATCTGCGGCGCTACCTTGTGCATCGTGTTAGTACAGATGAGGAGAAAATCCGCGCCCGCTGCTTCAACGGATTGAGCCGCCTTGGCGAGGATGGCGGCAGTGGCATCCCAGTCTTGTGCATGCTGCAGTTTTTCGATTTCATCAAAATCGACACTGACCATGCAAATTTTCGCCGAGTGCAAACCACCCAATCTGGTTTTTATGCCTTCGTTTAATGCGCGGTAGTAGCTGCTCGTAGATTGCCAACTCATACCACCCAACATGCCAATAGTTTTCATCTGCAGTCCAGGTTTATTATGGTGCTTTACTTTTTTGAGATTCGAAAATAAAAAATCCACTGCAGTGGGCTTTTTTACAAGCGCCACGATTCAAGTTAGTCGAGTAGCGTGAGATGCAAGATGCCACGACTATTACCGCAAAGCGAAGTTAAGAAAAACCGTATTCTTCAATTTGTGCTGCCACTTGAATTGCTAGCATCAGCGAGCAGCAGCAGGTAAGGGTGATTATGATTCTACGGATTATGAGTTTCATTCCTGTAGTTCAAAAAAAAGACCGGTTAGCACCGGAAAAAAGGGGCTTATTCTAGTCCGAAATGTAGTGCTTCACCATGTTTTCCAGACTTGAATACTTTAAACTCTTCACTGAGGTACGCCAATGTCTGCTAAAAATACGGCTAGTTTCAGTCAGATACTACGGAAATCAAGCTATGCATGGATCATTCTGGGTGTGCTTGTCGTGCCGATAGCGTGGCTGCATGCAGCCGAAAAACCCGCCGATAAACTGCCAGCGAATTTCGTGGATGTCGCTGGTCGAATTCCAGGAATTGAAGTAGATGTCCGCTATTTTGGGGACGATAATTTTGTTGGCAGTCGCATCGAGGGATACAACAGCGCCAAGATATTTATCACCATGCCGGCAGCCGACGCACTAACTTTGGTGCAATCTGAGCTGAATGCGTTTGGCCTCGGCTTAAAAATATTTGATGGCTATCGACCGCAGCGTGCTGTCGATCATTTTGTGCGCTGGGCAAAAGACCTGAGCGATACGCGCATGCAAGCCAGATACTATCCCACTGTGGATAAAGAAAATCTATTTCGCGATGGTTATATTGCCGAGCGGTCTGGGCACTCGAGGGGCAGTACACTGGATCTAACCATGGTGACACTGTCCACAGATCAGGAATTGGACATGGGAAGTGGCTGGGATTTTTTTGATCCTAAATCCTGGCCATCCAGTAGCGCTGTCACGGCAATACAAAGAGAGAATCGTATGCTCTTGCGCAGCACCATGGTCAAGCATGGATTCATACCACTTACCGAAGAGTGGTGGCACTTCACCTTAGAAGACGAACCCTTCCCCGATACCTATTTCGATTTCGAAATTAATTAGAAAAACAATCGGGTCTGTTATTACGGTGGTACTAAAGCACTACTTGGTATTTCGCATTATCTATTCAGAAACAGACTAAAACTCCGTTAACTTTCTCATAAGATAATTCATTTAGGATTGGAGAGTGCAGGAGAGTCGGTATGAATAGAATTCGGGCGCGAGCGCAGGCTCAGTTCCCCTCTGTGTTGTTAACCTTGATCAGTATTATTCAGGCGCTGGCACTGGAACTGATTTGGTCGAAAATAATTGAAGCCGACTTTCTGTGGAGTTTGGATGTCGCGTCAATTATTGGCTGGGGCATGATCAGTGCAACGCTAATGGGAATCTTGCAGATCTGGGTGACATACTCAACACTGGTAATGGGATTCACCTGGCGTCCGATGTTACGTGACTCAGTGCTTCCGTTTGTTATTGGCATTCAGGAATTCATGTTGATCAGTTTGATCTCCGGGGAATTCGATGTTTACTGGCTCTATGTATTGGCTTCTATTTTTGTGGTGGTAAATTACGTGGCGCACACGAGTTTCAGTCGAGCGCGCGACGAACCGGAAAACGAGCAGTTTTTTCGAGTGAGAGGGCCGGCCACGTTAAGAAATTTTCGGCCAGCAATCATCATAGTATCCGTGCTGGTATTGTTCGGAGTGCTGATCGAACTGTTGGGGAATCCCACGTGGTTGGCACTGCTAGCTATCTTCTGCGCAAACTTTGTTCTGGCAGGTCAAATTATTAATTCCAGGAATCTCTGGCACTTGCTGATGGATCTGCCGGATGAGTAAATTCGGATATCCGCCAACCCAAACACGGCGGGTTTAACCTCCCAACAAGTGTTCCGGGATTTCAATTCCCTGTTCACGGTAATAACGAAGTGCGCCGGAATGTAGAGGTACCGGAATTCCCTTCAGCGCCACCTCCAGCGCCATGGTTTTGGTGGCACTGTGAATGTCCTGCAAGATGGCCAGATTATCCCACAGCAATTTGGTGAACCGGTACACAATTTCATCGGGTACATCGTCACGCACTACCAGTACATTGGGGCTCGCGGCGGTAGTAATAAGTTTCTCCTGGTACGGGTAGGTACCTGGGGCGAGTTCGTAGGATTCCCATAGTGGGAATTCTTGATTGATGGCCGCTAATTCCTCGATCGTGAAATTCAGGATGGTCATGCGTTCGCCCAGCTGGGCATAGGCCTGGGTGATGGCAGTCACCGGTGCGCCGGCGGGTACATTCATGCCTACGATATTGCCGTCCTGCATAGCACCGGCAGATGCTGTGTATCCCATATAGGCGAGATTGAATTTGCTCGTATAATCTATACCCAGCTTATCGAGAATGTAGATTCCAGTATACTCGGCACCGGAATTACGCATGCCCAGCGCATATCGTTCTCCGTCGAGATTGTTAAGATCGGAAACTGTACCATTGGTCACCAAGTCAGTTCGTAAGATGAAGTGTTCGACGTTCGGCCACATGGCACTGATGCTGCGGATATAGGGTTGAGGATTGCGAATCGGACCCTCTCCATCCCGGGCCCAGGCGGCAAAAATTGCCAGAATCAATCCGAACTGTGCCTGATTGTCCCGCAACAGTTTGATGTTTTCCATCGAGCCGGCAGAACTAATCGCCGTCAACGAGAAACCGGCATCATCCTGGGCCGTGACCAGAGTCGACAGGGCCACGCCTACTGGGTAAAAGGTGCCGCCGGTGGTACCGGTAGTAAGCACGTAGGTACGGCGAGCACCGGTCTGATCGGAACAGCCAAGTAGCAAGCTGGCTAGCAATAGGCCAATTATCAAGATGCGAAACACGTAGTCATCCTTCGTTCAGGGTCCTAAGGTTATGGGTTTTAATATCACCCGCTAGTCAATGGCGCATACCTGGCCGGGTCCGTCGGCAATGGTGACACAGGACTGGCCCAATGGACAGGACGCGCCAGGGTGAGAGCAGGGAATTTCACAGCTGTGAAATTCTGGCCCCTGGGATCCTGCGATGCCGAAGTAAGCAACACACACGGTGTCATCGGTACAGATCGCATTTTCTCCGGCGCAATCACCTCCCTGTGCAACGGTGTTCTGCTCAGTTAACTCTACCGAGCTAACCACATTAAAAGGTGCCGAGAGAGTCACGGCATAACGAGCACCATCTACATCATCGATGACAATTGACTGGATACTCAATTCTTCTGTGGCCAGATCGTATGCTGGCTCGGCAATCTGTTGTTGGTCAATCTGTTCCACCGCGAACAGCGTGCACTCGCCGATTCCACATTGTCCGGTAGTCTCATAAAAATAACCACTGAGTTGATGTACCTGTCCATCGTCACTAATCTTGGACAGATCCACAAAAGCGTTTCCAATTTGAAGGATTAGCGTAGCACTGGTGTCGATGACGCGGTGAGTGGGGCAACAAATTCCGCAAGCAGCGGCACAGGCGACGGCTTCGACTGTACCAGAAAGGCTAACTTTTTCGGCGGCGAGTGAGCTAACGGAATAAAGAAGGACTAATAAGCCAGTAAACTGTTGGTGCTTGGTAAAAATCATGGTGTTGCCAGCTTTACACAATTTCTGCTTGACTGCGAAGAATAAGAAATTATTCCTAACAACTCCCCGGCATTTCGGCAATCCAACGGCGGATGAGTTCAATGCCTTCGATATGAATCAGAGATCTGCCCAGTTCCGGCATCATCTCATCTGGTGCCGTGGACTGCATACGATAAAGTAAGATCGATTGTTCGGGTTCTCCCGGTACGATGCTGTATTGCAAATTGCCGGTGCCACCGCCGGCGGCCACTGGTGGTTTACAGACACCCATGTGCACCGACAGAGTGTGAGACCCATCCAGTAGCAGTGCCGAAGTGTCAGCCGCTCCTTCAGGATTGTGACAGTGGCCGCAATGAATATTCAAATAGGCTCCTGCTCTTGCATCAATCCCATAACTTTGGTCCTGCCAGGATAGTGTGTTCATTCTAATTGGAACTTGGCTAAGCCATCCTCTGGCTACCAAACGCTCGGTTTGCATCGTTAAATCACCGTTAACATCTTCGAACATCGAGCTCAATTGGGTCGCCACGGCACCCAGTGGATGCATGCCACCGTCCGGGTGGGAAGTAGTATGGCAGCCGGAGCATTGATTCTCATTGGGAACGAAATAGACAAATTCGAGGTTGCCGGTGTCACTCTTTAAGTCAATTGCTTTGCTGGCGCCGGCGACCCGCAAGAAGGCTTCGGTTTGTTCCTCATTCCAGACATAGGGAAACGCAGCCCAGCCGGCTGCTCTTCTGACCAGCAGCCTGGTCTCGATGAGTTGGTTACTAAGTAGATCAACCTTCGATGCGCCACTGTCCGCTAACAGCAGGTGGTTTCGTTCAGCGTCAAGCGGATAGTAGAAGGTCTTGCTCAGCACGGTACCCACTGGATAGTCGATCTCGCCATCCAGCAGCTGCGCCTGGCTGCCATCCGGTATCCAGAGGGTGCGCAGCTTGTGTGCATAATCGTTAAACAGTTGATTCGCCGGACGAAACACCAGGCTGGATTCGGCGGGGAGCAATTGATTACCCACGAGTTCAAACAAATTCCAGTCAGACAGTCGTGGCGGACTGCCGGTGGCGAAATAGCTTGGATCGGACTCAGAACAGGCGGCCAGCAACAGGGCGATCATTGCCCCTGCTGCAGTTGAGCGCCATGCTTTACGTGTCATGGCGCGGCGGATTTGAGCGAAATCATCCGTAGGCGAGGTAAAGAACACTGGTGCGCGCTGCTATCGAAACTCGGTGCGGCGAAGTCATTGCTGGCGTCCAGGTTTACAAACGTCGCTTCACCATTTTCTGCCAGGCATAAGATGTTTTGCGGCAGTTTGCCGGGCACCAGGGTGCCATCCCATACTATATCGGGAATCGCTTGTCCGGTGGCTGCTTGCAATAGCGCCAATGGCTCGGAATCCGGCTTGCTGCCACCGCCACTGAAGTGATTGTTATGAATGTAGATTGATTCCGGAAACGGGTCGTAGTCAGGGTCTTCGATGGCTGTGCCGGTGATGTAGTAGCTCACGATCAAGACATTGGCGCTGTCGTTGCCAGTAAATTCATTACCAAACACTTCGATGTTGTCATTGGCCAGTATCATCAAGCCAGTACCGGCAGGTACGTTGCCGACGATATTGCCTTCGGGCGCGAAATTTTCGGTGTTATTGTTGATGATCTGGTTGTTAAAAATCCTGGTGTTGCGACCGCCCTGCACCGGCAGGTTGGGTAAATCAAACACCAGAATTCCGCCGGTGTTATTGCTTGCCACGTTGTTATACACGTCGGCGAATGTCGAGTTCTCGATCTCGATACCTGCAACATTGTATTCCACGCGAGAATTACGCACGATAATTTGGGTGGATTGACCTACATAGATGCCCGCATCGGAAGCCCCGATTGCGACGGCACCATCGATCAATATATTGCGGGATTGAACCGGGTAGATGCCGTAGGCGCCGTTGCTGGTGAGGGCGCCGCCGGTCCACTCGGTGCGAACATTGCGTATGGTTACATTGGTGCTGTCATTGATTTTAAGAGCGTCGCCGACGGTATCTTCGATGGCCAGATCTTCGATGACGAAATCATCGGCATTGACCAGTAGTCCTTCTGCGCCCTGTATCTGATTCTTGAAAGACAAAATAGTACTGTCAATTCCTGCTCCTCTAATCGTGACACCTGGCACGTTTAAAGAAAGGCTGCGAGTTAATTCATGGATACCAGCAGGGATTTCAATTACGTCTCCGGGCTGAGCTTGAATGAGCTGTTGTTGTAAGGATTCTTCAAAGCTAAGCTCCGGCAGCGCAGGCTCTTCCTGGCCGCAGGCTACTAGTAATGCGCAAATGCTAATGAGTGCAATGAGTTTTGATGCTTGAATGTTCATGGATGATCCGAATCCCCCGAGTCTGGAACCTGTACATCAGGATGAGGCAGTATATGATTGATTGTCTTTAAGAGTAAACTGCTGCAAGCGTTTTGAGACTGCAAAGAGGTGGCGCTTGAATTTAGTGGGGTGGATTTATGAGTGTGGATATCGGGCAACTTTATGTGCGGCGTTGTGCCCTGATCGCTGCTACAGCGGCGCAGATTTGGGAACACTTCGAGTCTTTCGACCAGCTGAACGCCTGGTTTGGTATTGGTCATAAATTGGAAAGCTATATTCCAGGAGCGGAAGGAGAGATATGCTTGAGTGTGGAACGGCAAGGCCGACGTCGAAATTTCGGCGGCAAGATCGTGGTTTGGATAACTAGTCGGGAACTTTCAATCGCCAATTTGGTTCGACGAC
>JADFOC010000487.1 GCA_022563075.1 Pseudomonadota bacterium | reverse complement strand
CGTCCCCGGGGCGACAGCGATAGAAGTGCTGGAAGAGTTTGGCGCCGTCCGCTCGCAGTAATAGAGCCGATCGGTACGGACAAGTTAACTAGTTATTCCGAGAAAAGCTCGTATAAACAACTTTTACATTGCTGTCGCAAATTTCCAAGACACAAAAGTACGCAGCCAAAAATATCGATTAACTGCAAAAAGCTGAAGGAGATGCGCTACGCGCACTCTGCTGGGGCGAGTTAAATTCTCAGTACCGATGTGCGCTTTCAGTTACGAAGCGCTTCTGATGGTCCTCCTATAGACATCATTCGTATTTTAGATTTTCGACAGGATTTGCCTGTGCTGTCCTGTAGGTCTGCAATACCAAAATAGCGATACTGAAAATAGACACAATCGCAATAGCCTGCAAGTAAGGCGCGACGCTGGGATCGACTCGATAGGAGAATCGCTGAAGCCAAATGCCCGACAGATAGTAGGCTCCTATGACCGCAGGAAACACTGCGAGTCCAATTACCTTGATCATATTCATGGATAACTCAGTGATGATGCTTGGCACGGACGCACCGAGTACTTTTCGGATAGCGGTCTCCTTACTGCGCTGCTGGGTCGTGTAAGACGCCAGTCCTCCTAGTCCCAGCAGAGAGATTACGATGCAGATGCCACTAAAAATACCGATCAGAAAGATGGTCTGATTCTCATCGTCGTACATTCTTGTCCAGACTTCAGTCAGAGAATAAATTTCGATAATGGATTGATTGGAGAACTGCCGGACAACCTGTTCTATATGCTCTCGGGTTGCGGGAAGGTTGTTTCCAGTGACACTCATGGTGATATCTATAGACACGGTTTCTATGCGATTGCCCGTGAGCTGGTCGAGGAAACCATCGTTATAGGGCCGAATAAAAACCGAGGCGATGGGTTCATGCAATGGCAGATAGTGAAAGTCTGCGATGACACCAATAATTTCACTTCGGCCAACCTTCTTTCCTATCGGCTGATTCCACTGCATTTGCTCAACAAAGGTTTCGTTCACCAGCACCACCGAGTTTTCGCTGTCTACCTGTTCCGCTCTGAACATATTTCCCTGCAGTAACGGGATCTCGAACGTATCCAGAAATCCGACGCCGGTACTAAAATTATTGGTCGTAAAAGACCGGGTCTCTCCGTCATTCTGCTCGACGGGAAGCACAGACACCGATAAGCCCCTGCCGATAGAACCCGCCATTTCTACCGTGGACAGAATCTCGTTATGCCGTACGAGCTCGGTCATAATTGCTTCCCTGCTCCGAATCGTATCTACGCCGTGCAGTCTGACAACCAGCTGATTCTCCTTCTTGAAACCAAGCGGTGTCTCGACCAGAAAACTCGACTGTTGCAGCATGATAAGGACGCAGGTAACGATTGTTATAGAAGCAATCATCTGTACGAATACCAACAACTGCCTCAACGACACGCCTGTGCGCCAACTCTTCGGCTGGGGTCTGAAAACATCCATCATCGATTGCCGCGCCAGGTTCCATGCGGGATAGATTCCAGACAAGGCGCCCACCCCCAGCCCTACAAGGATAAACACAGGTAGTCGTGCAGGAGTCAGGATCAGGGAAGCCAGATCTGTCTTTCCGGTAAAATCCTCAACATAGCCGAGTTCAATCGTTAGGGCTGCCAGCAGGATACCTACCCCAAATGCCAGCGTGATGAAAATCACCGACTCACCGAGAAACTGCAGCACTAGATTCTTAGCGCTGGCCCCGAGGATCTTCCGCATAGCGACTTCTTTCGTGCGAGCGGCCGCTCTTGCCGTGGCCAGGTTGACGTAATTAATGCAACTAATTACCAACACCGCGATCGCTATCGCCGCAAAGATAAACATATTGACAATATTGCCGGTGCTTTCATCCATTAGTAAGGTCTCATCGAAATGGATATCGCTTAATTTCTGAGCCGTAAACAGAACCGGAGGAGTTTCTCCGATGGTCTGCCGCGCCTGAGCTTCATCCGCCATATAGGTGTTATATAGATAGCTAGAGGCCGCTGCCATGGATACCGGGTCGAAGTTACCCGCTACATAGAGGAACGTCGTGTTGGGAGTTAGCATGAACCTGCTGTTGTAGTTCTCGAGGTAGTCCGGCTCATAAGTTTCGATCAATTCGAAAGGCAGCAGTGCATCGAATCGCTGCGTGACATTATCCGGCTGATCCTCGAACACGAAACTTACCCGTAGTTCGAGTTTTTCCGTGCTCAACAGTTCACCGATCGGATCGCGAGAGCCGAAGTAAAACTGCGCGAATGATTCACTGATCGCGATTGAATACTGATCCTGGAATGCGCTTTCTATATCGCCTGCTACAGGCTCAAATGTAAAGATGTCGAATACGGTAGCATCGGCCAGAAATACTTGCTCCCAGTCAG
>JADFOC010000486.1 GCA_022563075.1 Pseudomonadota bacterium | reverse complement strand
CGAAACGCGGTGTCAACCGGATCATTGCCACCCAGTCCATAGCCGAACCCGGCTGAGTGATTTAGCAGCTCGCGCATTGTCGGCTGCCGGTTTGGCGCAACCAGGGTTGCCGCACCGGACTCGTCGTAACTTGTCATCACCTTCAAGTCAGCAAATTCAGGCACGTATTTGCTCACGGGATCGTCAAAATCCCAGAGCCCTTCTTCGTGTAGAATCATCAGTGCTACACCGGTAACCGGTTTCGTCATGGAATAGATACGGAACAGGGAATCCAGCGTCATCGGTGTTTGAGTATCTACCGAGACCAGACCGGCGGTCTCGAACGTGGCGACTATCCCGTCCTTGGCCAGTAACCACACCATTCCAGCGACATCCTGATCGGCCACGATTTTTTCCATGGCCGCATCCAGCGCATCGATTCCTTGCTCCGAAAATCCGGCGGCGGTAGCGCCAGCTTCTGTAGCCGGCCAAGAGGTATCCGCGATAGCCGCCGAAAAGAAGAAGATGCAGGCTGCCAACACTGCACCACCCTGTTTCCAAATCCTTCTATCTATCACATTATTCATAATCCACGCTCCTCGTATTCTATTCTTGTTGGTTAATCGACCCGGGTTAGACAACAATCTGTGGCTAGGCAAAGTCAGTTCGATATTTTCCTGGAGGAATTTTTTGAGGGATGGATAGTACCGTGCCTTAGGTGCAGATGACCACCGCAAGTACGCCGAAGAGATTTTCCAGCAGAACTGCTTATAAATCGACGCCAGGATTACTGGAATACTTGTAAGCAAAGACATCATATGATTAGTTCTACTTCGCGGTAATCACGTAGTCCAGAGGCAGGGAAGTGGTGTACTTTATCTGCTCCATGGCGAAGCTGGATGACACATCAGACAGATCTGCGGTTTGCACCAGCTTTTTATAAAATTTATCGAATGCCGGGATATCGGGAACCACCACACGCAGCAGGTAGTCGGACTCTCCAGCCATACGATAAAACTCAACCACTTCTGGAAACTCGCTGACTGTCTCAGAAAATTGAGCGAGCCATTCCCAGTTGTGTTGATTGGTTTTCACCGCCACGAAAACATCTATGCCCAAATTCAATTTGTGCCGATTCAGCAGTGCCACGCGATGGGTAATTACTCCTTCACTTTCCAGTTTGTGAATCCGGCGCCAACACGGTGTGGTAGACAGACCAACCGCTTGCGCAATATCCGCGGTGGACAGATTTGCGTCCCGTTGCAATAGGTCTAATATTTTCTTGTCAATATTATCCATAGGATAAAATTCCAATTAATTGATATTAATTAGTAAATACTACCACTAAAAGGCGGTTTCAGTAGTATATTCGCAATTAAATCTCAGCACGATTTTGCTATGCTTTAAGGCATGTTTTTAGGTCTTGCCGCTGAGGGAAACCGGGGAAATGAACAAGCTAATATCCCATCTGGAGAGTGTGGATGAGAGCTACCTGCAACACATGAGGCAGGCACTGTCGTTCACGCTGGCGTTGCTTTTCGGTTCGCTTTGCTGTCTGGTGCACGCCTTCTTGCCGTGCCTGTTCGAGCAGAAGGGAAGTCAGATTGTAGATCGCCTGCATGATCGAATGGTGATGAATCGCGCTCGGGCAGCTTCGAGGTCCACGGCGAGCACGAAGTATCCTGAACCAGGCTCGTAAGATTTGAGCCATTGATGCTGTCGCTACTTCCTGACTAATTATCAAGCGCTTGTCAGCAGTATCACTCTTCGGATTGTGGGTGAGTGGCTAAATTTCCCGGTGCCATGCCCGGGCAATGCTTCTTTGTGGTGCATGGCGATTTCTATCTCCTAGAAACGCACCATGTTGTAGCGCTGGCATCAAGCTAATCCGCGATGATAATCCCCAATCCCAATAACTACGGACACTCGAGCAGGTTGGCTTAATCTTTGCTAAACCCTATGCAGGAAGTAACTGAACATCGCTTTCGAAATGATATTGCAATATCAAATACTATTTTTGGAGGAACACATGAAAAGATTAACCCACATAGCAGCCGGTCTCGTATTGGCATCAAGCGGATTGTTCGTCGCTACTGCATCTGCAGAGGTGTCCTACAACGTGGGATGGACATCTGAATACTACTATCGCGGTATATTTCAGAAGAATTCTTCCGGCAGTGCCGGGATTGACTTCGAGGAAGGCGGTTTTTATGCGGGCGGCTGGACGGCAGATGTAGGTGACGGCCTGGAAGTAGATGCCTATTTTGGCTATGGCATTGAAACCGAGGCAGGCTTCACCGCCAGTGTTGGGTTCACCGGCTATTACTACACCGGAGAGTTTGACGACACCTACGAAGAAATTAACTTTAACTTTGGCTATGAAATGTTCAGCCTTGAGTATTCAGTCGGTGAGTGGGAAGGTT
>JADFOC010000062.1 GCA_022563075.1 Pseudomonadota bacterium | reverse complement strand
GGGCGCTGCGACGCTCAACTCTTACCTCGACGGGCACCTGGTAAGTGGCACCACCTACTCGGCGAGACTTGACCTCCACCATTGGCGCTATGCTTTCCAGGGCTTTTTCAAAAACCTCCAGGGGATCGGAACCTGATTTTTCCGCGACAACAGCAAGCGCCCCGTAAACGATCTTCTCGGCAACAGATTTCTTGCCATCGACCATGACGTGGTTCATGAATTTGGCGAGGATTTTACTTCCGAATTTTGGATCTGGCAGAACTTCACGTTTTGCCACTACTCTTCTTCTAGGCATAAGAGACCTCTTGTTTATTCAGGGTTATCCAGGATTCTCAGTTGGTTTTAGTCAAACCAATAACACCTGGCCTTACTCTCTCTCATCGAATATTTAAAGAGCCTCGATGAGTCGCGCATCCTTACGCTTGTTGGTACTGCTTTGACTCTACTACTGACTGCACATTATTTTGGGCGTTTAGTGCCGTATTTAGACCGGCCCTGCCGACGATCTGCCACACCCGAAGTATCCAGAGTTCCACGTACCGTGTGATAGCGTACACCTGGTAAGTCTTTAACCCGGCCACCTCTGATCAGGACCACCGAGTGTTCCTGTAAATTATGACCTTCGCCACCAATGTAGGATGTGACTTCATAGCCATTAACCAGGCGCACACGACAGACCTTTCGTAACGCCGAATTAGGCTTCTTCGGTGTGGTTGTATAGACTCTGGTACACACGCCACGCTTCTGTGGTGAGCCTTGCAAGGCTGGCACACCACTCTTGCTGACCTTTCTGCGTCTGGGCTTGCGTACTAGCTGGTTAATTGTGGTCATTTAGACTCCAAATTAAACGGTTAAATAGTGTAGATCCTGGACCTGACACTGTCCTGTATTTGTTGCTACATGATGTGGGCTGATAAAGGAGGCGAGAGTTTAATGATCCCACATCCTCTAGTCAACTGTTTCAAAGTAGCTCCCGTCTCTGCACCGGATCTACTTTGTCTAACTGCTCATTAAGTCGTGGTTTTCTCCGCACTCAATGCCTCACTAAGGGCTGCTTCTACGTCACTGGCGGTTACGGCCTTCGATGCAGCTGCTTCTGCGGCTTTCTGTTTGCGGGCTTCATGATAAGCCAGTCCCGTTCCTGCCGGAATAAGCCTGCCCACCACCACATTTTCTTTTAAACCACGGAGAAAATCGCGCTTGCCAGTTACCGCTGCTTCCGTCAGTACACGCGTGGTTTCCTGGAATGACGCCGCAGAAATAAAGGATTCGGTAGCCAACGATGCCTTGGTAATGCCTAGCAGCATGCGATCGAATCTTACCTCCACCTTGCCCTCTTCCCTCAGCTGGTCATTAACTTCAAGAATATGCGTGTAGGTAACCTGCTCTCCTTTAATCAATTTAGATTCACCGGGTCGCGTAACCTCTACTTTACGCAGCATCTGTCTGACGATGACCTCGATGTGCTTATCGTTGATACGCACACCCTGTAGTCGATAAACGTCTTGTACTTCGTTGACGATGTATTGGGCCAGAGGCTCGACACCTTTCAATCGCAAGATATCATGCGGCACTGGAGGCCCTTCCGAAACAACCTCTCCTTTCTCGATGTGCTCTCCTTCAAACACAGTCATGATTCGCCACTTAGGGATTAATACTTCATAGTGATCCGATCCATCGATGGGGTTTACCCCATCCTTTGGAGTTATAACGAGCCTACGTTTTCCTTTGGTTTCCTTACCAAAGCTGACGGTGCCGGAAATTTCAGCGAGTATTGCCGGTTCTTTCGGTTTACGCGCTTCAAATAAATCCGCCACTCTTGGTAGACCACCGGTGATGTCTCGAGTCTTTGAGCCTTCCTGTGGAATGCGTGCAATGACATCACCAATATTCAAATCCGCGCCATCTTTGAGACTCACGATCGCATTAGCGGGTAAGAAGTAATGTGCTGTGACTGTGGTACCGGGCAGACATACTTCTTTGCCCTTATTGTCCACCACGGTTACACCTGGACGTAATTCCTTGGCAGAAGCAGAACGCTCGGCCGGATCGATTATGGAAATACTGCTGAGTCCGGTAATTTCATCGGTCTGTTCCCGTACCGTGATACCTTCCTCCATCGCGGCGAAGGCAACCTTACCCGCCACTTCTGAAACGATCGGGTGGGTATGCGGATCCCAGGTCGCCACAATCTGACCGGCTTCCACTTCAATTTTCTTGCCAACAGTAACTACTGCACCATAGGGCAACTTGTAGCGCTCCCGCTCACGACCATTGACATCGTTGACGATCAGTTCGCCGGAACGAGAGACAACCACCAATTCTCCCTTGATGTTTTCCACCGTCTTCATGTTGTAAAGATGGATGGTGCCGTTGTTTTTAACCTGCACACTGTCAGTAGCGGTCGCTCTCGAGGCGGCGCCACCGATGTGGAAGGTACGCATAGTCAGCTGTGTGCCTGGCTCACCGATAGACTGAGCGGCGATGACCCCCACCGCCTCACCGACGTTAACCACGTGTCCGCGCGCGAGGTCTCGTCCGTAGCACTGACTGCAAATGCCAAAGCGAGTCTCACAGGTGATGGGAGATCGCACATAGACCTGGTCCACGCCGCAGGTCTCGAGTTTGTCAACCATTGGTTCGGTAATCATAGTACCGGCTTCGATAATGACTTTCTTACCGGCCTCATCCATGACATCTGCCGCCAGTACTCGACCCAATACCCGGTCGCCAAGTGGCGCGATGATGTCGCCACCTTCGATGATAGGCGTCATGGTCAAACCATTTTCGGTGCCACAATCCTGCTCGGTAATAACGAGATCCTGAGAAATATCCACTAGACGTCTGGTAAGGTAGCCAGAGTTCGCGGTTTTTAATGCAGTATCCGCAAGGCCCTTACGCGCACCGTGGGTAGAGGTAAAATACTGAGATACGCTCAAGCCCTCACGGAAGTTTGCCGTAATCGGCGTTTCGATAATGGAGCCGTCTGGGCGTGCCATCAAGCCGCGCATTCCAGCCAGCTGCCTGATTTGCGCAGGTGATCCTCTGGCGCCCGAATCCGCATACACATAGACAGAATTGAACGACTCCTGAATCTCTTCTTTCCCTTCCTTATTAATGACAACCTCGGTGGAAAGCGCATCCATCATCGACTTGGCCACCACATCGTTGGCCCGTGACCAAATATCGATTACCTTGTTGTATTTTTCACCTTTGGTTACCAGGCCAGAAGCAAATTGCGCTTCAATTTCTTCCACTTCTGCCTTAGCCCGATCAATGATGGCTTCTTTATCGTCCGGTATTACAAAATCATTCACCCCAATCGAAGATCCGGACCGTGTTGAATATTTGTAACCGGTGTACATTAGTTGGTCGGCAAAAATAACCGTTTCCTTCAGACCAACGTTTCGATAACAGGCATTGAGAATCTGAGAGATTTGCTTTTTCGTCATCTTCTGATTCACCATTGAGAAGGACAAACCTTTTGGCACGATATTGAATAAAAGCACTCGACCAACGGTGGTATCAACGATCTCAGTAGTAGAGACTTCTTTACCGTCTGCATCGGTCTCCACATTGGTAATGCGAACTTTAATACGTGCCTGCAGGTGGGCATGATTAGTTTCGTAGGCACGCTCTACTTCCTTGGCATCCGCAAACACCATGCCTTCACCGGCGGCATTGACCCGTTCACGAGTCATGTAATAAAGGCCCAGTACGACATCTTGCGATGGCACAATAATCGGCTCGCCGTTTGCCGGAGCCAGAATATTGTTGGTAGACATCATCAAGGTACGTGCTTCGAGTTGCGCTTCCAGCGTTAACGGCACATGTACCGCCATCTGGTCACCATCGAAATCCGCGTTGTATGCAGCACAGACCAAGGGATGTAATTGAATCGCCTTACCCTCGATTAATACCGGCTCAAATGCCTGAATACCCAGTCTGTGCAGAGTTGGCGCCCGGTTCAACAGCACCGGGTGTTCACGAATCACGTCCGCCAGGATATCCCAGACTTCGGCGGTTTCGCGCTCCACCATTTTCTTCGCCGCCTTTATTGTTGTGGCCAGTCCCCGACGCTCCAGTTTGCCGAAGATGAATGGCTTAAAGAGCTCCAACGCCATCTTCTTGGGTAGACCACATTGATGCAGCTTCAGAGTAGGGCCCACCACGATCACTGAGCGACCGGAATAGTCCACGCGTTTACCGAGAAGATTCTGACGGAAACGACCCTGTTTGCCTTTGATCATGTCGGCTAGCGATTTCAGAGGTCGCTTGTTGGATCCGGTTATGGCGCGACCACGTCGACCGTTGTCAAGCAATGCGTCCACCGCTTCCTGCAACATGCGCTTCTCGTTGCGCACGATGATGTCCGGCGCGTTCAGATCAAGCAGACGCTTAAGGCGGTTATTTCTATTAATAACACGGCGGTATAAGTCGTTTAGATCAGACGTGGCGAAGCGGCCACCATCCAAGGGTACTAATGGACGTAGATCCGGTGGTAACACCGGCAATACTGTCATCACCATCCATTCTGGCTTATTGCCAGACTCCTGGAAGGCCTCCAGCAATTTAAGTCGCTTGGACAGTTTCTTCAATTTGGTTTCAGAATTGGTCGCGGGAATTTCTTCGCGTATATGCGCCACTTCCGCCGCAACATCCATATCTTTCATCAAGGTTTGGACAGCTTCCGCGCCCATCTTGGCTTCGAATTCGTCGCTGAATTCTTCCATGGCTTCGTAGTACTGCTCATCTGTCAGCAATTGACCTTTCTCCAGCGTGGTCATGCCGGGATCCACTACCACGAAAGATTCGAAATACAAGATTCTTTCGATGTCGCGCAGAGTCATATCGAGCAATAAGCCAATGCGCGAAGGCAATGATTTCAGGAACCAGATGTGTGCTACCGGGCTGGCTAATTCAACGTGACCCATGCGATCGCGGCGCACCTTCGACAAAGCCACCTCTACACCACACTTCTCACAAATAACGCCGCGATGCTTCAGTCGCTTGTACTTTCCGCAGAGACATTCGTAATCCTTGATCGGACCAAAAATCTTGGCGCAGAACAAGCCATCACGTTCTGGCTTGAACGTTCGATAGTTAATGGTCTCCGGCTTCTTAACTTCACCAAATGACCAGGCTCTGATCATTTCCGGTGAGGCTAACCCTATTCGAATGGAATCAAAATCATCTGATTGTGATTGAGATTTAAGCAACCCTAACAGGTCTTTCATTCTAACTCCTCCACCCGATGCGGTTTCGCTTTCGGGCTGTAATAATCACTAATTCTTTGCTAAACGATTCATTTAATAACCGACCAGTCTGGATTGGGCTACTTAGTGCTTACGTCCAACGCCATATCGATCCCCAAGGATCTGATTTCTTTCACTAGTACATTAAATGATTCCGGCATTCCTGGTTCCATGCGATGATCGCCATCCACGATATTTTTATACATCTTGGTGCGTCCAGCCACATCATCCGACTTAACGGTAAGCATTTCTTGCAGAGTATAAGCCGCGCCGTAGGCTTCCAATGCCCACACTTCCATCTCGCCGAAGCGTTGACCACCAAACTGTGCCTTGCCGCCTAGTGGTTGCTGCGTTACCAGGCTATAAGAACCGGTCGATCTTGCATGCATCTTGTCATCGACCAGGTGATTCAGCTTTAACATATACATGATGCCAACGGTTACCAGTTGGTCGAATGCTTCCCCGCTGCGACCATCGAAGAGTTGTATCTGACCGGCCTCGTCCATGCCAGCCAATTTCAGCATATCTTTGATTTCCGATTCGGCAGCGCCATCGAAAACGGGTGTTGCCATGGGCACACCGGCTCTTAGATTGTCTGCCAACTCGAATATTTCATCGTCGGATAGGCTCTTTAAGTCTTCCTTACGTTCACCGATTTTGTTGTAGATATCGTTCAGTAGCTTTCTCAACTCCGAGACTTTCTTCTGATCATCAAGCATTTTTCCGATCCGGTCGCCAAGACCCTTCGCAGCCGCGCCCAAATGGGTTTCCAAAACCTGCCCTACATTCATACGAGAAGGCACTCCCAAAGGATTGAGAACAATATCAATTGGATCGCCGCTCTCATCGTAGGGCATGTCCTCGATGGGCATGATGACCGAGATAACACCCTTATTTCCGTGACGACCCGCCATCTTGTCGCCGGGTTGTATACGGCGCTTGATAGCGAGGTAGACTTTCACAATCTTCAACACCCCGGGCGCCAAATCGTCGCCCTGGGTCAGCTTTTTCCGCTTGTCTTCGAAGCGCTCATCCAGCTCCAGCCGTCTCTCTTTAAGTTGCTCTTCTGCCCTTTCCAACTGCTTGTTGTGGCTGTCATTAGACATCCTTAACTTGAACCATTCGTCCTTCGAAAGTCCGTTAAGATAGTCGTTTGTAACCTTCTGTCCTTTCTTTAATCGAGGACCACCGGCAACCACCTTGTTCACCAAGGCTTTATGCAAGCGCTCATAGGTCGCAGCTTCGACAATGCGATATTCATCTTCGATATCTTTGCGTACCTTGGCTAATTGATATTCTTGAATTTCGAGCGCACGCTGATCTTTCTCCAAGCCATCTCGAGTGAATACCTGTACATCGATGATGGTACCCTTGACACTGGTCGGCACGCGCAGAGAGGTATCTTTTACATCGGACGCTTTCTCTCCGAAGATGGCTCGCAGCAGTTTTTCCTCAGGCGTTAATTGTGTTTCGCCTTTTGGCGTGACTTTGCCAACCAAGATGTCACCGGTACCGACTTCGGCACCTATATACACGATGCCAGATTCATCCAACTTGCTGAGAGCACCTTCTCCCACATTGGGAATATCGGCGGTAATTTCTTCCGAGCCGAGCTTGGTATCACGAGCCACACAGGTGAGTTCCTGAATGTGGATAGTAGTAAAGCGATCTTCCTTCACAACCCTTTCAGAGATCAGAATAGAATCTTCGAAGTTATACCCATTCCAGGGCATGAACGCGATGCGCATGTTCTGTCCGAGCGCCAGTTCCCCCATATCGATGGAGGGGCCGTCCGCCAGAATATCTCCACGACTGATCAAATCTCCCTTTTTCACAAGAGGTCGTTGGCTGATACAGGTATTCTGATTTGAGCGCGTGTATTTGGTGAGATTGTAAATATCCACGCCAGCTTCTCCGGCCTCGGTCTCTGCATCGTTCACACGCACAATCAATCGTGCCGCATCGACGCTCTCTATAACTCCACCGCGGAATGCAACCACACACACCCCAGAATCACGGGCCACATTACGTTCCATGCCGGTGCCAACCAAAGGTTTTTCCGTCTTAAGAGTCGGCACGGCTTGTCGCTGCATATTGGAACCCATGAGCGCGCGATTGGCATCGTCATGTTCGAGGAACGGTATCAGTGCTGCCGCTACCGATACCATTTGCTGTGGCGCAACGTCCATATAGTCCACATCTTCACGTGGCTTCAGTGTCGTTTCGCCTTTGTATCTGACCGTAATCAGGCTATCAACAAAACCGCGTTTCTTGTTCAGCGGAGCGCTCGCCTGGGCGATGACGAAATCACTTTCATCGATTGCCGACAGGTAATGAATTTCATCGGTTACCTTATTTGTAATCACTCTTCTGTAGGGAGTTTCCAGAAAGCCGTAAGAATTGGTTCTGGCATAGGTTGCCAGTGAATTAATCAAACCAATATTTGGCCCTTCCGGTGTTTCTATCGGACACACACGGCCATAGTGAGTGGGGTGCACGTCTCGCACCTCGAAGCCGGCGCGTTCTCTGGTCAATCCGCCTGGCCCGAGAGCCGACACGCGTCGCTTGTGGGTTACCTCAGACAGCGGGTTATTCTGATCCATAAATTGCGAGAGTTGACTCGACCCGAAGAATTCCTTAATCGCCGCTGCAACTGGCTTGGCATTAATCATATCCTGTGGCATCAGGCCTTCCGAATCAGCCATGCTCAACCGTTCTTTTACGGCTCGCTCTACACGAACCAGTCCGACTCGAAATTGATTTTCTGCCATCTCACCAACTGAACGAATACGGCGGTTGCCTAAATGATCGATATCGTCAACCGATCCAAATCCGTTTCTAATCCCTACTAGCGTTTTCAGAACATCGACGATGTCATCCGCGTTAAGAACCGGAGATCCTTCGGTTTCTGGCCTGCCGAGTCGACGATTGAATTTCATGCGCCCCACCGCAGACAAGTCATACCGCTCGGGAGAAAAGAACAGATTGGAAAACAAATTTTCCGCCGATTCCTTAGTGGGCGGCTCGCCCGGTCGCATCATGCGGTAGACTTCAACCATCGCTTCCAATTTGGAAGTTGAGGTATCGATCCGCAATGTGTGCGAAACAAAAGGCCCACAGTCCAAATCATTGGTGTAGATAGTCTGGAACCCCTTCACGCCTTGAGCCAGCATTTCTTCCACTAATTCTTCTGTTAATTCCGTATTACAGGCGAACAAAACTTCACCGGTTTCTTCATCGATGATGTCGGAAGCCAATGCAGCGCCAACCAAATAATCGTTTGCAATTTTCAATTCGGTCAGTTTTGCCGTTTCCATTAGTCGAATATGGCGGCTGGTTATACGGCGCCCTTCTTCGACAATTTCCTTGCCTTTCTTGTCATTGATTGGAAAACTCAGAACTTCTCCGCGCAGACGGGCAGGAATGAGCTTGAGCGTAATGGTTGGTTCTTTGCCCCTTGCAACCTTAAAGCTGTTGTTCTCGTAGAACATTTCCAGGATTTCTTGTGAGCTAAATCCCAACGCACGCAACAACACTGTCGCCGGTAATTTCCTGCGCCTGTCGATTCGAACATAGACCATATCCTTGGGATCGAATTCGAAATCCAGCCAGGAACCACGGTAAGGAATGACGCGAGCGGAATACAACAGCTTGCCCGAGCTGTGAGTCTTGCCTTTATCGTGGTCGAAAAATACCCCGGGTGAACGGTGTAATTGAGAAACCACTACTCTCTCTGTACCATTAATAACGAAAGTACCACAATCCGTCATTAGCGGTATTTCACCCATATATACTTCTTGTTCTTTAATATCTTTGATAACCTGGGCGGTTGATTCCTTATCATAAAGAATCAACCTTACTTTCACCCTCAGGGACACGGAATAAGTCGTGCCACGTAATTGACATTCCTTAACATCAAATCCGGGCTTGCCCAATTTATAACTAACGTATTCCAAAATAGCCTTGCCAGAATAACTGACGATGGGAAAAACAGACTTGAAGGCTGCGTGCAGCCCCTGATCTTTACGATCTTCAGGCGCGGTATCGGTCTGTGTAAATTGTTTATAGGAGTCTATCTGGATGGATAAAAGATATGGAATATCTATTGCACTGGGCAATTTACCAAAGTCTTTACGAATACGTTTTTTCTCAGTATACGAATAGGC
>JADFOC010000485.1 GCA_022563075.1 Pseudomonadota bacterium | reverse complement strand
AAGAGCGAGAGTTGTGGAAGTAACGGCCAATCGAGATCGCAGTCAAGGCGTATTTCAGCGCTACGAAATAGGTTTCGCTGGCGGAGCCTTCAGTGAGCTGGACCTGGAAAACCGGCGCCAGTTGTATCTGTCTGACGAAGCGGCGCTGCAGCGCGCCGATGCAGATTATGATCGTGCCCGGATCGCCTTCGAAGCGGGCATAGACGGAGAGAACCCTGAAGTCGCCCGACTGCAAGCCGAGCTGGAGCAGGCGCGTTACGATCTCGAACGAACGGTGGTGCGCGCACCCACTGCCGGCTATGTTACGCAGCTGCTGCTGCGTCCAGGCATGATGGCAGTGCCCGTGCCACTGCGGCCGTCTATGGTATTTGTCCATGACGAACACGCTCCGCTGATAGCGGCCTTTCGACAAAACTCCGCATTGCGCCTGCGGGCTGGATATGAGGCCGAGATCGTGTTTCCCAGCATCCCCGGGCGCGTTTTTAGTGGGGAAGTGGTTCGCATCCAACCAAACCTGGCCGAAGGCGCACTGCAAACCAGCGGTAATCTGATTGGAACCGAAGTTTTCCAGAGGATCGGCCGGGTACCGGTAGAAATCAAAATTACCGACGACCTGTCGGAATATAATTTGCCGACAGGATCGCGAGCGCAAGTAGCCGTGTACTCCGACCATATGCATCACGTCGCCATCATGCGAAAAATATTGTTGCGAATGTCGAGCTGGGAAAACTATCTCTATCTGGATCATTAACCTGGCCAATTTTGATTTTCATCATATTGTCATCTGGCGTTGTCATCTAGAGCTATCATGCACCGGTTTTTCCCAACCTCAATAGTGCTGGCGACTCTGCTATTCTCTACCGCCTGTTCTGTATTTGACAATCAGCGAAGCGTCCGTGCCAGTGCGCCCATCGCGACTGCGAATTCTAATGCCGCGGCCATCCATGCCGCTCAACAGTGCATGGAAGCACTTGCGCAAACTGCTGCCGTTAATATTTCTGAGCTCGATTCCACGGAGATCGACATCTTGATCTGGAATATCAGGAAGGGAGAAATGCGCAACTGGCGAGAAGACCTTGATGCGTTGGCTGCTGACAAGGATCTGCTATTGATTCAAGAGGCGAGTCTGAGTATGCAATCAGAAAATATTTTCGGCCAGAATGGCTTTTGGTCATTTGCACCGGGTTATAGTAGCGGTGATACAGTCACGGGTGTCGCCACCCTGAGTCTAGCCGAACCCCTGGGCCACTGTCACTTGACTGCCTATGAACCCTGGATCGGCACTCCCAAGGCGACGAATATTACCCTGTACGCATTAAGCAATTCCAACAGAACTCTGCTGGTTGTGAATACCCACATGATAAATTTCACCATGGGACTGAAAGAATTTCGTGCCCAACTTGCCCCGGTGATTGAAGTGTTGGCGGAGCATAACGGGCCGGTAATATTTTCCGGTGACTTCAATACCTGGCGCCCAGCCCGATATCGAGCTCTAAAAGACCTAATGAGTGATCTTTCCCTCGTGGCCATCGAGTTCGAAGAAGATCATCGAGTGCGTATTTTCGGTTCGGTTGTAGATCATGTGTTTGTCGGCGGCTTACACGTTAGAGCGGCCAACACCCATCGGCTTGAATCTTCCGATCACAATCCCATGTCTATCAGATTGAGTTTGTAGCCATGATAATCAGACGTGAAATTATGGCCGCGCTGATAGTTGGCTGCCTTTGGAGACCGGGATTCGCTTCAGAACCAGTAGCCGCCGAGATCGAAGTGCTGATTCAGGCAGTCGCAAGCAGTGGCTGTGAATTCGAGAGAAATGGTAATCGCTATGATGCTACGGCTGCGGCAGATCATTTGCGATTAAAATATCGACGCGGCAAACGCTATGCCGCAAGCACAGAAAAATTCATAGACCGACTAGCGAGCAAAAGTTCTTTTACAGGCAGGCAATATTTAATGCTGTGCCCTGGCGAAAACGAACAGACTGCTAATGCCTGGCTGCATGTCGCATTGAATGCTCAGCGTCATGCTGACTAAAAATCAATGCCGGCGCCAACCACAAAAGTCGTATTATCTCCCCGAGTACCTTCGGCAGGCTTGGAATCGGTCTCATAGTTAAGTTGTACATTGAGAAAAATATCATCGGTGATTTCGTACCGCAAACCGGTTTCTGTGTATAAGACCAGGTTCTCGCGACCCCCAAGATTCTGATAAATATTCTGATTGTGGAATAACTCTAAATCTCCATTGAGGAAATGGCGCTCCCATCTCAGACGCCAGTCGATCAAGGCGCCCTCTTCCTCTCTGCCGTCAATGATCTCATTCTGGAAACCGACGCCCAGCTCAATACTCAGCGATTGACCGGGATGGTCGAATATGTCATAGCCAAGGGCGGGATTCAGAGAGGT
>JADFOC010000061.1 GCA_022563075.1 Pseudomonadota bacterium | reverse complement strand
CAAGCGCAAGGCAGTAAAAAAGAAAGTAGCTAAGAAGAAGCGCCCTGCGCGTAAGAAGGTCGCTAAGAAGAAGGTCGCTAAGAAGAAAGCCGCGAAGAGAAAGGCACCAGCTGGTAAGAAGGCGGCGAAGAAAAAGGCCGTTAAACGCAGATCGGCTGCGAAAAAGGCGGCAAAGCGCAAAGTAGCCAAACCTAAAGCCCCTGCCAGAAAAAAAGCGGCCAAGAAGAAGGTTGCTAAGAAGAAGGCGACCAAGCGTAAGACAGCGAAGAAGAAGGTGGTTAAACGCAAAGTCGCTACGAAGAAGGCTGGCAAACGCAAAGTAACCAAGAAAAAAGCGGTTAAGCGCAAGGCAGTAAAAAAGAAAGTAGCTAAGAAGAAGCGCCCTGCGCGTAAGAAGGTCGCTAAGAAGAAAGCCGCGAAGAGGAAGGCGCCAGCGCGTAAGAAGGCGGCGAAGAAAAAGGCCGTTAAACGCAGATCGGCGACTAAAAAAGCCGCGAAGCGCAAAGTAGCCAAGCGTAAAGCCCCTGCCAGGCGAAAGGCAGCTAAGAAGAAGGCGGCCAAGCGTAAGACAGCCAAGAAGAAGGTGGTTAAGCGTAAGGTAGCCAAGAAGAAGGTGGTTAAGCGTAAGGTAGCCAAGAAGAAAGCAACCAAGAAAAAAGCAGTAAAGCGCAAGGCCGCTAAGAAAAAGCGACCTGCTCGAAAGAAGGTTGCGAAAAAGAAAGCGGTAAAACGAAAAGCACCTGCTAGGAAAAAAGCAGCACGAAAGAAAGCGCCGGCCCGTAAAAAGGCGGCAAAAAGAAACGCACCAGCGAGGAAAAAGGCGGCTGGTAAAAGGAAATAAGCCGCTGCGCTGGATCGAGTAACTTTAGCCAGAATATTTACCGCCTGTGCAGTTCCGCATACAGGCGGTAAATGTTCGCTCGAAGCTTCCCGCGAATCCCTCTTGAGACGACTCAAGGGGGATTTTTACGTCAAATTCTCAACAGTGGCCCACCCATGTGGTCATCATGATTACTCTTTTAGCCATCGACACATCTTCGCCACGCTGCACTGTCGCACTCGCGGTAAATAACGGTATTATTCAACGCAGTAGTGAAGCGGAAAGACAGTCCGCACAAAAAGTACTTCCCATGATCTCTGAGCTGCTCAGTAGTGCTCAGTTAACACTTAACCAGCTAGATGTCATCGCCGTGATGGCTGGCCCAGGTTCATTCACCGGCCTTAGAATTGGTATTGGTGTAACCCAGGGCTTGAGCATGGCGAATTCGATACCTGCGCTGCCCCTGTCCACACTTGCGGTTAGCGCGATGGCCGCAGTACGTGAATCAAACAGTAGGCATTTGTTGGTTAGTCAAAGAGCCCGCGGTGATGAAGTCTACTTTGGCGCCTATCTGCAGTCAGACCAGGCTGGCGTAGTGCTTGCTGGTACCGAACAAGTCTGTGTGCCGAGCCAGGTTTGCCTGCCGCTTGAGCTTAACTCGACAACGCGTGAATGGGTCGGAGTAGGTGATGGCTGGAAAGATCACCAGCAGATAGAATCAAAGCTCGGCATTCAATTGCAAGGCCCGGTGATCCAGCCCATCGGCGATATCGGCGATCTATGCGAATTAGCGAAACTAAGATTTGCGCTAGGTGAAGCGATAGCGGCAGAGCAGGTGATGCCGAACTATATTAAAGAGCAGTTGGACTACTCCTAGGAGTATGAGGTGAGTACTTGACTCTGGATATCCTTCACCTGAGTTTTCTGGCGATCTTGCAAGGACTCACCGAATTTCTGCCGATTTCCTCTTCCGGTCATCTGATCCTTCCTTCCTTATTGCTGGGATGGACGGATCAGGGTCTGACATTCGATGTGGCAGTGCATTTCGGGAGCCTGTGTGCGGTACTTATCTATTTTAAAGATGACGTGAGTCGACTCACGCTCGCATGGTGCAGCAGTCTCACTAGTGGTATTAAAAGTGATGATTCCCGACTCGCATGGTTAGTCATCCTGGCCACGCTTCCGGCCGGAATTACTGGACTGCTATTCAGCGATTTAATCCAGCAGTATGCTCGTTCCCTGATAATCGTCGCGCTCACATCGATCAGTTTTGCCTTGCTTCTATATTGGTCAGACAAGGCGGGCAACAAGCAGGGAGGTCTTTTGGACCTGAACTGGAAAAACGCGCTGATGATCGGATGCGCACAGGTGCTGGCTCTGATTCCAGGCACATCTCGTTCCGGTGTCACCATGACTGCCGCCTTATTTTGCAATCTGAACCGGGAAGCAGCCGTGCGTTTCTCGTTTTTGATGGCAATACCAATAATTCTGGCCAGCAGCCTGCTAACAACCGCAGAATTGCTTGCCAGTGGCAGCGAGACAATTCAGTGGCTGACTTTAATCTATGCGGCATTTATTTCTGGAGTTGTAGCCTATTCTTGCATTCATTTCTTTTTGCGGTTAATTGAACGCATCGGGTTCTTACCTTTCGTCATTTATAGGGTAATACTAGGCTCCATATTACTTATCTATTACTTCGGCTCCCCAGTATAAGAATGACTGATTCCATCGCATCGAAGGTGAGTATATTGCGGGTCAATAGCACCCCTTCCGAGCAAGAAGCTGCATTGAGCCGCACCCTGGGTTTGCCGCTGCTGGCAGCGAACAAACTGCAGGCAAGCGCGGTGGACTATTATTTGCGTTTCGACCCGGAGGGCTTAAGTCTTTACAGCAACGAACCTGGTGCGCCAGGTGCTGTCCGAGTCGACTTCTCCGACGCTGGCCTCAACTATCGCGCCAGGGATTCGATTAAACACCAGAACATTGTTAAAGCCATTGGTTTAAGAGGCAGCAATATTCCTAATGTTCTGGATGCGACGGCTGGCCTGGCTAAGGATGCCTATTTGTTAGCCAGCCTCGGTTGTAAAGTTCAAATGTTGGAACGGTCGGGCATCGTGCATGCGCTGTTGGCTGACGGCATCAATCGAGGCTTGCAGGCTGAGGCAAAAACCGCGGAGATCGTGCGCAATATGCAGCTGCGTAATGTGGATTTTTTTGCCGTCGCCTGCCACCTGCCGCCAGTCGATGTGGTCTATCTGGATCCCATGTTTCCAATCCGTAGCAAGAGCGCGCGCGCAAAGAAAGAGATGTACTTATTGCAACGTTTGTTAGGAACTTCCGGTGATATCTCGAAAATGTTGGAATTGGCGTTGTCGCTAGCATGCCGGCGCGTGGTAGTGAAGCGCGCCAAAATGTCTCCCTGTTTGGCAGGCAGATCGCCGGACATAGAATTTAAAGGAAGCAGTAGCAGATACGATGTGTATTTAACTAGAGCAGGCGCTCCAGTATAGCTTGGTAGATAGCGGATAGTTTATCCAAATCATCAATGCGAATACACTCGTTAGCCTTGTGTATGGTGGTATTGCAGGGTCCGATTTCTACCACCTCGGTACCGGTAGGTGCAATAAAGCGTCCGTCCGAGGTGCCTCCTGCGGTAGATCTTTCTGGGACAATGCCGGTTACTTTTTCAACGCTGTCAGATACCACAGCAATCAGTTTGCCAGCGGTTGTCAGGAACGGTTCTCCTGACAGGTGCCATTGAATTTCATGATTCAATTTTTCTTTATTCAATAAATCGGCAACTCGCTGCTTAATGGTTTCCGCGTCCAGTTCTGTTGAATAGCGCAAATTGAAATCAACTTCCAAGGTATCGGGGATCACATTGTTGGCGCCAGTACCCGCTTGGATATTCGAAATCTGCAAACTGGTAGGTGGGAACGATGTGTTTCCTTGATCCCATTGTGTTCGAGTCAAACTTAGCAGCACGGGCAGTGCATTATGAATAGGATTCACGGCCCTATGTGGATAGGCAACATGGCCACCTATTCCTTTTACTATGAGCTTTGCGCTCAGTGAACCACGACGCCCTATTTTTATCGTGTCACCAAGCGTCTCGATGCTACTGGGTTCGCCGACAACGCAGTAATCAATATGCATCCCTCGAGCCTGAAAGTCTGCCATGATCTTTCTGGTACCGTTGATAGCCGCCCCTTCCTCATCGCTGGTGATTAGAAATCCCAGGCGTCCGTTGAGGGATCGCGCTCCCAGTAAGCGTTCGGTCGCTGTAACCATGGCAGCTAAACTGCTTTTCATGTCCGCAGCCCCGCGACCATAAAGAAAGCCGTCCTGTTCGGTAGCCGCGAAGGGATCATAAGACCAATCGGAAGATGGACCGGGGGGTACCACGTCAGTATGGCCTGCGAACACCAGTAGCGGACCTGCGCCGTCCGTTACCGCCCACAGATTAGACACCTCACCGTGGGGTAGAGATTCTATTTTAAAACCTACTTTGGCCAAGCGCTGCGCAATTAATTCCTGGCACCCACCATCTTCAGGTGTGACCGACGGTAGTTGAATGAGTTGCTTCGCCAGTTCCAGAGTGGCAGTCATAGAGAATCCTAGTTGTGACGGTGTAGTTCTTGGTTCAGGTCCACCGCACGGTGCAACGGTATGCATTCGACCGCACCGGATAGCGAATTACGTCGAAATAAAAGATTAGCTTGATCGGTGAGTTCTTTGGCCTTAACAGTCTTGATCAATTCACCCTGGTTATCGAGTACATTCACTTTTGTGCCCGCCGTGACATAGAGTCCTGCTTCGATAATGCAACCATCGGCAAGCGGAAAGCCGATACCTGCATTAGCACCGATCAGGCAATTTTTCCCGACAGAGATAATCTCTTTGCCGCCGCCGGACAATGTGCCCATGGTGCTGCAGCCGCCACCGAGATCGCTGTTGGCACCTACCATCACACCGGCTGAGATTCGCCCTTCAATCATCGCAGGGCCTTCTGTGCCGGCATTAAAATTGACAAATCCTTCATGCATGATGGTTGTGCCTTCTCCCAGATAGGCACCTAATCTAACTCTCGCCGTGTGGGCTATACGCACGCCTCTCGGTACGACATAACTGGTCATCTTGGGAAACTTGTCAACTGACATCACTTCCAGCAATTCTCCCCGTAATCGAGCAGCCAGTTGCCGCTCTGGCAAATCATCAAGATCGATCGCACCCAGATTGGTCCAAGCGATGTTGGCCAGTACGCCAAAAATACCATCGAGATTTAGAGAGTGAGGCTTGGCCAGGCGGTGAGACAGTAAATGCAGTTTCAAATAGGCTTCTGGTATCGAAGAGGGGGCCGTATTACTGACTAATAGACAAATAACGACGGTTTGCGAGCCGTCGGTGAGTCGCTGCAGTAAGTTGCCGGCTTCAATTTGTCCGGCTTCCTTAAGTGCCAGCAGCAGGGCATTCTGTAATTCTCCGTCTATCTCCACAAATTGATTATTACTGTCTAAGTGACAGACTTCGCTAAGCAGATTCGCCAATTCAGCTTGCGGATTAATCTGCGGATGAGGATAAAAAACCTCAATTATCTCGCCCCTGGCATTAGTTGTGGCTATGCCAAATGCCAGGCTATGTACTGACGTGCTGCTCATTGTGTGTTCCTGTATTGTAACCGACTAGCGAATGAGATGGCTTAGCCGATTCTCGTCAAAGCCGAGGAACCAATTACTTTCTTCTTTAATCAAGGGTCGCTTGATGATGGATGGTTGCTCGCTCATTAATTTGATTGCAGAGTTTTCGTTTAAGGAAGTTTTAACCGACTCAGTTAATTTGCGCCAGGTTGTGCCGCGGGTATTGATAAGTTCCTGATAGCTGAAGTTCTTAAGAAACTGTTTGATAAGTTCTGGTGAACATCCAGATTTCTTATAGTCGTGGAATTGATAATCAAGGTCGTGATCGCTAAACCATTTTCGGGTTTTCTTGATCGTATCACAGTTGCGTATGCCATAGAGAGTTATCATAATCTTCCTTGCATTAACAGCATTAGGGTATTTATCGGTTGGCTCTCTAGGCGGCCAATCTTTGCTTGAGTTGCTGTTTAATTTCTGTCTGTAGTTTCTCGATCAGTTCGGGCTGATCAATCGGCTTGCCCATCCGATCCGTAATAAAGAACAGATCCTCGACTCTTTCACCCAAGGTGGTAATGCGGGCATCTTTCAAGTTAATCCCATAGTCGGCAAAAATTTTCCCCACGCAGGCCAGAATACCTGGCTGATCTGGGCAATTGATCTCCAATGTCGAATAGTCCTTATCCGGGGAGTTGAGAAACGTGGTAACGATGTGCTGGCCGAAATATTTCTCCTTACGACCCCGGCGAAAGCGGACCGGGTTTATCGCCTTATTGTCGGGGCTGAGGTGTTGTGCCAATACTTTTTTTATCTCGGCTATGCGTTTCGGGTTGTTGCCGACGGGTCTTCCGGTGTTCTCCAATATCGTGTAAGTGTCCATACAGAAATTATTCGCCGAAGTGAAGATTCTGGCACCGTAGATGTTAAGATTCAGCTTTTCAAAGGCTGCGGTGCTATTGGCGAACAAGAGTTCGGCATTAGTCGTATAAATGAAAACGAGGGTTGCACCTTCAACCGTATGTTGCATGATCTCTTTAATTGAAATCAATGGACCATCGCCGCTGAATGTCGCGATAGCGTCTGTATGCCAAATGATATTAGCCGAAGATTCTCTTAGGAAATATTCGTCGGCTGCATTAGCCCACACTTTTTCTATTTGTTGATGGCTGAGTCCGCGATCCAATAGCTTGTCTAATGCAGTCTGTTTCTTGTCGGCGATGCGTTCCTCGCGGGCAACCGGATTCTCAAGACCCAGCCGCAAAGCCCGTTTGGTATTCATATAGAGCTGTCGCATCAAGGTTGCACGCCAGGTGTTCCAAAGCTTCGGATTAGTAGCTCGGATATCGGCGACCGTCATCGCGTACAGATAATCGAGGTGCAATTTGTCGCCTATCTCCTTAGCGAATTCATGAATCACATCCGGGTCACTGATGTCTTTGCGCTGGGATGTCATCGACATAAGCAGGTGCTTGTCCACTAGCCAGGTAACCAGTTTCGTATCCCAGCTACTGAGCCGATGTCGCTGACAAAAGTCTTTCGCATCCGCCATCCCCAACTTCGAATGGTCACCGCCGCGGCCCTTGGCGATATCGTGGTAGAGGCCAGCGATGTACAAGAGTTCGAGCTTCGGCAAGTTTTTGACGATGTGAGCAGCTACCGGATATTTTTCTTCGGCATCAGGCAGTGAAAAGCGCCGCATATTTTCAATTACCTGTAATGTGTGTGCGTCGACGGTGTAAATATGAAACAGATCGTGCTGCATTTGTCCCATAATTTGGCCAAATTCAGGCAGGTAGCGGCCCAAAATTCCGTATCGAGCCATGCGTCTTAATTGCAGTGTAAGCTGGTAGGGTGAGCGCAATAGCTCCATGAAAAGCGATACATTCCGAATGTTCTGGCGATATTTGTCGTCAATCAGGCGCCGGTTGTCTCTTAATAATCGAATAGTCGACGCTCTAACACCCTGTATCTGAGGATTCTGTGCCATTAGCACGAAAATCTCGAGTACCGAGGATGGAAATCGTTCGAATACATTTTCCGATACGACTTCTATGTAGCCATTGTGAATCTGAAACCGATTGTTGATAGGCTCTATTTTTTCGCGCTCTCCGGCACGCAATATGGCTTCATCGAGATGTTGTAGTAGTACGTCATTTAGTTCGCGCAAATTGGCTACTGCCCTATAGTACTGCTGCATCAATTTCTCAACGCCCAGACTCTTGTCATCGTCTTCATAGCCGAATAGCTGCGCCAGTTCTCGCTGCTTATCGAATAACAGGCGATCCTCGCGCCTACCTGCCAGAATATGCAAACCATAGCGCAGCTTCCATAAAAACTGTTGGCCCTTGTTGAGCATGGCTTCTTCAGATTGCTTCAAGAATCCCAGTTCAACCAGGTCATGAAAGGAGTTGCTACCGAAGTGCCGTTCCGTGACCCAGGCAATTGTCTGGATATCTCTAAGTCCACCGGGAGAAGTCTTCACGTTCGGTTCAAGGGCGTAATCAACATCATGGTATTTTTTGTGCCGGGCTATCTGTTCGTCCCACTTGGCGCGAAGAAACTTCTTAATGGGCCAGACATTTTTGGCGTGAGTGGCCTTGAACATCTCGACCTGCAGCTGTGGTGGACCGAGGATGGTCCGTGATTCCATCAGCGAGGTTGCCACCGTGATATCCTTGATGGCTTCCTGTTTGCACTGTTTGATCGACCTTACACTGTGACCAATTTCCAGGCCGATATCCCATAACATGGTGAGAAATGCAGTAATGCAGTCCTGGTATTTAGTCTTACGGTTGCTACGAGTCAGTATCAGGATGTCGATGTCGGAGTAGGGAAGGAGTTCGCCTCGACCATAGCCACCAACCGCAATCAGGCTGACATGTTCGGGCTCTGGCCAGTTCTGCTCCTGCCATGCCAGTTGTAAAACCTGATCCACTACCCAGGCTCTACCGGCGACAATGTCACTAATATTTAAGTTCTCTTTATAGCGTGCATCGAGGATATCACTGGCCTGGCGGATGGCATCGCGCAACAACGCAATCTTGTTGCCGGTTTTAGCTAAACGATTGCGTAAATCGTCTACATCCAGCAGCGTTACATCAGGCTGGTAATCCGTGGCAGCAAAGGGTTCAGCGGTGGCGTGATTGTCTAACGTCACAGTTGTTCATCTGAGCGCATGGTGAGCACCTCACAACCGTCGTTGGTCACGGCCAGTGTATGTTCCCATTGAGCAGATAAGCGGCGGTCCTTCGTTGTCACTGTCCATCCGTCAGTTTTGGATAGTTTGGTATAGCGCGTACCCGCATTGAGCATGGGTTCAATCGTGAAGGTCATGCCTTCCACTATGTGGGTGCCTGAATTCGGCTCACCATAGTGCAGTACCTGTGGGTCGTCATGGAAAATTCTACCGATGCCATGGCCGCAGTATTCGCGAACGATGGAGTAATTATGCGTCTCCCCATGCCGTTGAATGACGTGGCCTATATCACCGAGAGTTATTCCAGGTTTCACGATGGCAATAGCTTTATAGAGACATTCCTGGGTAATCCGCACCAGGCGTTTAGCATGGTCGGCTGTCTCACCGAGGCAAAACATCTTGCTGGTATCGCCGTGAAAACTATCCTTGATTACGGTGATATCGATATTGAGTATGTCCCCGGATTTGAGGACCTTGCTGTCGCTGGGTATGCCATGGCAGATGACGTAATTGACGGAAGTGCAAATGGATTTAGGAAAACCGTTATAGTTTAGTGGTGCTGGAATTGCCTGCTGCTGTTCGACGATGTATTTGTGGCAGACCCGATCCAGTTCCCCGGTAGTTACCCCGGGCTGGACATGCGGACCTATCATTTCCAGAACGTCGGCAGCAAGTTTTCCAGCCACTCTCATTTTGCAGATATCTTCAGCAGTCTTCAGATGAATCGTCATATCGGTTTAGGCAATCAGCATTTAGCGCGCTATTTTCAAAGGCTGGTTATTGTAAATCAGGAACCCCTTTAATA
>JADFOC010000484.1 GCA_022563075.1 Pseudomonadota bacterium | reverse complement strand
TCAGGGCCGTGATGTTTTTTCCAGACCTGCTGATACTCAAGCTACCAACCCTTACCTGGGCAATAAAACACTGCAGAGGAAGCTGGATTTATTTGGCTCGGGAGATCGCGAAGGACTGTATAACATCGGTGTCTATCCGCAGCTACTAGGCCAGCAACGAGAAGAGCTCGATGCTCGGGTGTCGACTACTTTGACCTACGAACTGGACCAGCAAGGATATCTGCAAGAGGTAGATCTGAATGCTCCCTTTGTACCGTCCAGATTAACCGGCAGAATCCATGGAATCTCAGCAGACAGCGAGGCTATCGACATCGCGGTGGCACTCAACAATAAAATAGTGGCTGTGGCCCAATCGTATATGGAAAACCGCAGCGTGCGATTTTCAGTTCTCTTGCCTGATTATGAGTTTGTAGCAGGCGAGAATATTGTGGAGCTATTTAGAATTCATGCTGGCATTGACGGACAACTGACATTAGAAACCATGAGGAATCCTAGAAGCAGCCAATACCACTATGTCTCTTTCAATGGTGGCGGTGATGGTGTCATAGCGGATCAGGAAGGCAATACAATCACCCTGTCCGCAGAATCGCTTGCAGGCTATGTAGATCGTTTTGCGGCAAGAGACAATTACCTGGAAATTAGTGGCTGGGCGGTGCAGGCTGAAGCATCAAAACCCGTAGATTTTCTGCTATTGGCTGTGGACGACGAACTAATTTACCTCGGTGGGCCAAACATCCTCAGAGAAGATGTAATCCAAGCCTACGACGATCCCTCGCTTGGTGTGTCTGGCTTTTCATTCAAAATTGCGCAATCGAGACTGAATGCCAGCAGTGCGGTCAGCGTTAAGCTCATTGGTGTAAGCGGGGACGATGCAACTGTCCTGAACTCTTTCAATTACCTTGGAGAGAATGACTCGCCGGTTTTGGACGCTGAAACTTATCAGTACACTTCGGCAGATAAATTAGAAATTACAGTGATTGCAGGTCAGCAGCGCCGCACCCTCACTATGACACCTGACTCCGTGTTGGGCTATATCGATTCTGTAGAGGTAAAAGAGGGCTATGTGGAAATACAGGGTTGGGCCGCCAACATTGAAATTTCCAAAGCGGCCGATTTTCTGCTGCTGGATCTAAACAGTAAGTTGTATTACCTGGGAGGGTTTAATTTGACCAGAGAGGATGTGGGTCGAAGCTACAATTCGGCGATTACAGATTCTGGGTTTTCTCTGCGAATTGCACAGTCGATGTTGCATCGGGAAACGCCATTGCGAGTGAATCTAATTGGGGTGAGTGGGGATGAGGCGACACGACTAAAATATACCGCCAAGCTCAGTGAACAGATATTTGAATCGCTTTTTATTCGGGATTGAACTAATCAGTTAGATGCCTCGATAGGCGGCCGGCAAGTTAACAGTAAACAGGGGCAGATTTATTCTAGAATCTATTTTTTATGGCTGAAATCACTGGAGTATCGCTCACTATGAAATTAACTGGATTACAGATCGTTTACGGACTCACTGCAATTACAGGCCTCATCGTGACCTGGTATTTTAACCTGCAGCCGCGAGAAACGAATTTCATCTACGACCTTTATACCAATTCTGCATCGGCTTCCATCAGCAATGACTTATTCGTTGTGGTGTTTACCTTTCTGCTGTGGTCGTTTATAGAAACACGTCGTCTAAAAATGTCTTATTGGTGGGCATACGGCATACTTACTATAGTCATCGCGGCTGCCTGCGCAGTCCCACTTTTTATGCTCATGCGGGAGCGACGCCTGCTGGCAATTGCTGAAACAGAAAAGTGACAGGGCAGGTCTTGCTGGAAAGCCCGTGAACCTGGTATGCAGATCAACTTGAGCCTTCGCTTGATGCTAACAAGAAAGACCTCGTATCTTAACTATGCCAGGATTATGCTTCTTTTGAACTGGTGCGGTTGGGTGACATCGCCAAGACTAACCAGAAAGACCTGGCTCTATTATTTTTTTAACCTACACCAGGTAGTAGCGAAATGAGTGATCAAACATGTCAATGCTGCATTGTCGGTGCTGGACCGGCAGGAATGATCCTCGCACTTTTGTTAGCACGCAAAGGTGTCTCGGTAAAACTGTTGGAAATGCACTCTGATCTGGATCGTGATTTTCGAGGTGATACGGTACATGCATCGACTCTGGAGATGCTTGATCAGATTGGTCTGGCAGAAGGTGCGCTGGAACTACCCCATGCCAGAATTCAGGAAATGGCTATAACCACTCCTACTAAAGTAGTGAGACTGGTAAACTTTAAAAGATTAAAAACCAAATTTCCCTATGTGGCTATGATGCCACAAGAACTGTTCCTGAATTATTTACTGGGAATTGCCAGGCGCTACCAAACTTTCGAAATTTTGTTTGCCAGCACAGTCACCGGTTTAT
>JADFOC010000060.1 GCA_022563075.1 Pseudomonadota bacterium | reverse complement strand
TGGCAGATGTATTGAATTTGCAGCTCAAGGACAGCAATTTATTGCTGCATTCCGGTGGTTTCGCCGCGACCTATTCGGAACTGGACCTCGACAGTAGCGAGATGGAACCGGTGCGACGGGCGCTGAATTTAATACTGGAAAACCACAATCCATATCCAGCGCTGGTGGTGGATGGCAACTGGAATGTGTTGCTGGCGAATAAATCGCAGTTGCTGCTGTCGGCGCAGATCCTCGATAAGAATCAGCAGCTACCTACACGTAACTTGCTGGAGGCGCTGTTTCGACCGGATGGTTATCGACCTTATATTGCCAATTGGGATGCAGTGGCGAGCCATCTACTGCGAAGACTACGCAAGCAGGTACTGGCCTATGCAAAACCAGAGCTCGATGCCCTCTACCGGCGACTGTTAGAGATGTCACCACCGGAAAACTGGCAGCAACCCGGCGCGGCACCTGCCGACGGGCCGATGCTGACGCTGGATTATGTGATGGCGGGTCAGACCCTGAGCCTGTTCACTACGCTCAGTCAATTTGGTACGGCGCTGGACATCGGCATGCAGGAATTGATGATCGAAAGTTATTTCCCGGCCAACCAGGCGAGTCGTCAGTTCTTCGATCGACTCTCACTCTAGCGGGCAGCCCGTTAGTGCTCAATTGGCCGCGGCAGCTTGCTCCTGCTGCAACTTGTCCTCGGCGTTTATCAGGAGAATCTCCAACCACGCCTCATAGCTTTCTGGATCGACGAAGGGATGGGCGTCACCGTCACGGCGTTGTTTCAGTAATTCATAGCGTTCGAACACATCGCCAGACCCTTCGTGGTTGGGCACGTTCACTTCGATATCCCCCATCCCCATCAGCCGCTTGACGCTGTCGATATACATCTCGGTGCGTTCCACACCACTGAAATTCAACCCGACACCGCCGAACATAAAAGCCGTATGCGGATAGCCGTCGTCATAGACGGTAAATCGGGTGGATAACACTCCAGGGGTATGGCCGGGGGTCTGGAAGAAGCTTAGCCGCGTGCGACCTAGATTAAGACTACTGCCATTGCCAACCGTGAGATGCCGCCTCGGCTTGGGATACGCTTGATAGATGGGCTCCACTTCGGTCATCTGCCAGTCTGCTTCGGTCATCATGACTACCGCGCCAAACTCGTCTTGCATGCGTTTGGCACCACCGATATGATCGAAGTGTGCGTGGGTGACTATAACGTAACGTATGTCATTGGGGTCCATGCCCAGTGCGCGAATACCGTCGATGGCGATGTCCACCAGATCGCCATACAGGGAATCGAAAAGAATCAGACCCTGATCGGTTTCCAGCACCCAGGCCGATACCCACTTGGCTCCCACATAATAAAGATTGTCGAATACCTGAAACGGTTCGACTCGTTGTTGGGCCGGGTCATCCCGCGGGGATAATTGCTGCGCCAGCGCAAAGCTGCTTAACAATAAAACACAGAGTCCCAAGAGACTGACCCGAATATTTCTATTAATCATTTGCATCCCTTTTTATAATCCGCTTTTCCTAACTCTTCTTATTTGTTGGTTTTACAGTGTTATTCATTCAGTTAAATTTATTCGATCGATGTTACTCCACTGAATTATAACGATCATCGAAATACCGATCGAGCTCATCCAGTTGTGATTTACGCAACATCGAGCCTTGCCCTACTTCCGCGCCCAATATCTGGTGCAACTGCGTCTCCAGATCATAAGCTGGCCACGCCGGCAAGCCATCGCCATTGGGGGTGCCGGTCCTGGCGAACTGGGTCCAATAATCGTTCAGCAGTTGCGCAATCTCCTGATCGGTCTGGCTGGCGCTATCGGGCAGCGTATTAAAGACGTAGCGCAATTCCATCGCATGGGGCGAACGCTGGGATGGATCATTCAGATTGCGGGTAAACACATACATGTAACTGTCTTCGCCGGTGCGGGCTATGGCGCGGATGATTTCACGAGTAGGCCGCGCAAACATGGCATCGGTAACATAATCCACTTCGGTGACAAAGATATCCTCGTCACTGTCTGCCACATAGTGATCCAATAAACTGCCAGCGAATTCACCATACTCTTCGGTACGGGCCTCCCGTTGCTCGGCAACCGAGGCGAAGGTACGCCCCGGTCTGATGAATAGCAGTCCTTCACCATCGTTGATGCCTGCCAGCAAAGGCACCAGGTTATGGGCGCCTGCGGCGAAGATCTCCGCCGGCGACTCCGGGAAAACCCAGCCATCGACGATCAGAGACACCTCCAACCCTAATTCCATGATCTGCGCGGCGCTAAGCGCGCGCATGTTCTCCAGGGTGTCGCCATCCGTCATGCCCAGCTCCTGCAGCTTGGCTTGGATAACTTCTTCGCCTCTGGCCTGCGCACTATTGGTGATGCCATTCGGGCTGGCTAAATTAGTCACGTTGGTGTTGGTAATCCAGGTGCTTTCGGAGATGGCCTTGTGAAACAGCCCCTGGGCCAGCGGCGTGGCCAGCAAAGCATAGACACTGCCACCCCCGGCGGACTCACCAAAGATGGTCACATTGTCGGGATCGCCACCGAAGCCGGCCACGTTGTCACGCACCCATTCCAAGGCGGCAAGGTGATCGAGAATGCCGTAATTTCCAGAGACGCCCCGTTCAGATTCGGCAGAGATGGCAGGATGGGCCATCCAGCCGAAGCCATTCATGCGGTAATTGACTGAGACCAACACCACCCCGTTTTCGGCAAAGGCCTCCCCGTCGTAAGTAGGCGTGCTACTGGAACCAAAGGTCCAGCCACCACCATGAATCCACACCATCACCGGCAACTTGGCGGCCGCCGAATCCGCCTGGGTCCACACATTCAGATACAGGCAGTCTTCACTCATGTAGCTGCTCCCGCGCTGCATACACACGGGCCCGGCTCGATCCGCTGCCCTGACGCCGCCCCAGGGAATCACTGCTTGCGGTGCCTTCCAGCGCAGATCACCCACCGGTGGCGCCGCGAAGGGAATGCCAAGAAACTTCTGCACACCACTGTCCAGTTGTACTCCGGTTATTTTCCCCTGAGTGAGTTGGACCGGCTCCTCGACTGCCGCGGCAATGCCGCTCAGAAACAGGGTAGCGGCGGAAAGTATTAGGACAAACCGGGTCTTGATGATTCTCATTGTTGGCACCTTTGGGGTTAAAGATTATGCTGAATTCTTATTCGTTTTCCGTGGTTGTTGCTGAAATTGCCTAACCAGGGCTCTTATATACGATATTTCTTGCATTTAAAACCGCTTTTCGACTAACACTAGACTACAGGCAATGAAGTCCTCACTGCCCTTCTAGGTTGACTAGCAACCCATGATTAATGCCTATGAAAATCGGATCTCCTAAGGAGAGTAAGGATCAGGAATTTCGGGTCGGGCTGACACCTGAATCGGTCAGTGCCTTAGTGGCCGACGGGCACGAGCTGTGGATGGAGCATGATGCAGGGCTCGGCATCGGCATCACCGACGCCGACTACCAGGGAGTGGGCGCGCAAATTGCCGAGGATGCAGCCAGGCTGTTTATCGAAGCACAGTTACTGATCAAGGTAAAAGAACCTAACGCGGCAGAGCGGCAGCGACTGCGCTCTGACCATACTCTCTTCACCTATCTGCATCTGGCGTCGGATTCGGCACAGACGGCCGATTTGATCAGCAGCAATGCGGTGTGCATTGCCTATGAAACCGTGACTGACGAGGCTGGCACACTACCCCTGCTCACGCCAATGTCCGAAATAGCCGGCCGGCTCGCGATGCAGGAAGCGGCCACCCACCTGGGAAAACACAATGGCGGCATGGGTGTCTTGCTAGGTGGCGCCAACGGCGTGGAGGCGGCCACGGTGGTCATTATCGGCGGTGGCATCGTCGGCAGCAATGCCTGTCAGATTGCCCTGGGGCTGGGAGCCAATGTTTCAATACTGGACAGCTCTGCCGCGAAACTCGAACAACTTGCCAGACAGTTCGGTGGCCGGATAAATTGTGTCTTGTCCACGCCAGCATCGGTCGAACAGTATGTGATATCGGCCGATCTGGTGGTAGGAGCCGTGTTAATTCCTGGTGGCAGGGCGACCAAAATTATATCGAGCGCCCTGGTTAAAAAAATGAAAGCTGGCGCCGTCATCGCCGATGTGGCAATCGATCAGGGCGGTTGCTGCGAAAACTCCAGGCCGACTACGCACCGCGATCCGACCTTTATTGTGGACGGGGTAATTCATTACTGCGTGGCTAACATTCCTGGCGCCGTGCCCAAGACCGCCTCCCAGGCACTCAACAACGCCACCCTGCCCTATATTAAAGAGCTGGCGAACAAAGGCATTAAAAACGCGCTGCTGGAAAATGTTCATCTTAGAAATGGACTCAATGTTTGCCGGGGAAGCATAACCCGGCCAGAGATTGCCAGGGATCTGGGCCTGGAATACAGCCCGGCCGAGTCGGTGTTGGCTCAACTGGATCTTTAATAGGATCGGGGCAATCCCAACACGTGCTCGGCCACGTAATTAAGTATCATTTCCTGCGAAATAGGCGCCAGCTTCATCAGTCGAGCCTCACGCCAATAGCGCTCGACATGAAACTCACGGGCATAACCAAAACCGCCGTGGGTCTGTATGGCGCAGTCCGCCGCATAGAAACCCGCTTCCGCCGCCAGCCACTTCGCCATGTTGGCTTCGGCGCCACAGGGCTGGTCATTGTCCAGTAACCAGCCGGCTTTCTTAACCATCAAATCGGCGGCATCCAACCTGGTGTGTGCCTCGGCCAGAGGAAAAGCGATGCCCTGATTCTTGCCGATGGGACGGCCAAAGACCACCCGCTCATTGGCATAGTTCACCGCGCGCCTCAATGCTACCCTGCCTATCCCCACCGCTTCTGCCGCAATCAAGATGCGTTCGGCGTTAAGACCGTCCAGCAAATAGCGAAACCCTTCGCCCTCCTCGCCAATTCGATCCTCGAAGGACACTTCCAGATCGTCATACACCACCTCGCAGGTCCTGACCGCGTTGCGTCCCAGCTTGGGAATGGCAGTAATTGATACCTCCGGTTTTTGCAATTCAGCCAGCAACAGGGTCATGCCATCGGTCTTCTTAGCGACCTTGTCCTTCGGCGTGGTGCGCACCAGCAGCAGCACTCTTGCCGACTCAAACGCCTTGGTGGTCCAGATCTTACGCCCACGCACGAGGTAATGATCACCCTCGCGCCGGGCAAAGGTTTCGATCGAGGTGGTGTCACTGCCCGCGTTGGGTTCGGTCACACCAAAAGCGACCTGCAGCTCACCCCTGGCCACCGGTGGCAGATATTTTTCGCGCATGGCTTCGCTGCCGTGCTTCACCACCGGGTGCATGCCGAAGATAGAAAGATGTATCGGCGTCGCCCCGTTCATCGCCGCGCCGGAGGCGGCCACTTCTCCCAGCACGATGGCCGCGTCTTGAATGCCCTTGCCGGCACCACCATATTGTTCTGGTATAGCGATACCAATCCACCCCGCCGCCGCCATCTTGTCAAAGAAGTCTTGCGGGAATATGCCCTCGCGATCGTGCTGCTCCCAGTAATCATCACTGAAATCGGCACAGAGCTTTCTGACTGACTCGCGTATTAAGCGCTGTTCTTCATCTTCGGCAAAATCCATGGTTCTCTATTTTCGACCTCTCTTGGACGACCTCGGTAAGGGTTTTACGGTTTGATGCTTTTCGCTCTGCTCAGGATTTTTTCGGCTCGTTGCAAATGGGGCACATCAACCATTTCGCCATTGAAGGTAAACGCCATTCTGCCTGCCTTCTTATTTTCTGCAAATGCATCCAGCAACGCCTTGGCCTGTTCAATTTCTTCACGCGTCGGCGTAAACGCCCGGTTGATGATCTCTAACTGCGATGGATGAATGCTAATCTTGCCGGTGTAACCCATGTCGGCAGCAGATCTGCATTCCCTCTCGAGACCAGTCGGGTTTTTGATATCCACATACACGGCATCGATTGGTTGCACCCCGGCAGCTACGGCGGCGAGCAAGCAAGTCGAACGTACGAAACTGAAGACTTCAAGATAATCACCCTTGGCATCGCGTTTGGCTTTAGCGCCAAGTGACACAGATAAGTCTTCCGCACCCCAGGTAATCCCATCGACCCGCGGATTCTTCGCCATCTGCGGTAGCGTAAACACCGCCTCGGCGACTTCGGTGCCAATCAGCACTAACGACACCGAACCAACCTCGACTTTTTGCTGGCTCTCCATTGTCTGCATCAGGCCATCGATCACATCGATACCGGCTCGATCGGATACCTTGGGCAGCACCAGACCGTCTGGCAGCTGCTCCATTATGGCCGCCAGATCATCCCTGCCCCAGGGCGTATCGAACGGATTGATTCGCACCAGGCATTCTTGCCAGCCAAAATCGGTGTCCTTGATCCAACTGCAGACCTCCTTTCTCACACTTTCCTTGCGGTCCGGCGTTACCGAATCTTCCAGATCGAGGATCAGAGAATCTGCCGGCAACGAGAGGGCCTTGCTGAACATGCGGTCATTGCCACCTGGAACGAAATGCAATGAACGGCGCAAGCCTTTCGGTCCTACCGCCATCCTCTTTTCCTCCAGCTGATGGTGACTTTCTGTGTGTTCACGGCTTTTTCCTTAACATCATGCCTTTACGCAGGCATTCACAAACGACTTCATCGCGTTGGTTCAGGCCGACATGTTCAAACCAGACGATGCCGCGATCGGGCTTCGATTTTGATTCTCTTTTGTCGACTATTTTTGTGATCGATCGAATAGTGTCGCCGATAAATACCGGATTGGGGAATTCCACCTTCTCCATGCCCAGATTACCAATCGTGGTGCCCAGGGTGGTATCGCCCACGGACAGTCCGATGACCAGACCCAGCGTAAACAGACTATTCACCAGAATTTGCCCATATTGGGACTGAGCCGCGAATTCTGCATCGATATGCAGCGGCTGTGGGTTGTGGGTCATGGTGCTGAACAACAGGTTATCGGTTTCCGTGATAGTGCGGTGCGGCATATGCTCGAACACCATGCCAAGCTCTAATTCTTCGAAATATTTTCCGGTCAATGCATCGCTCCTGCTGCCTAGACTATTGACGAGCCAATTGTGTATAAGTGAATTTCGAGCCTATTTTAGTAGCAACTTGGACTGGCATCCATTAAATTCTGTCTCTCGAGTCGATGATCCAATCCAAGTGTAACTCCACGATGAGTGAGCAAATAGAATCAGAGCAGTATCAATCCTGGATCGGTAACACCGAGACTTCGAGTGATCTCCTAACAACTGCTCCTATGGTATCGATGGCGGCCACGCTCGATAAAGCCGACCTGAACTTCGACATAGGCACTGAGGTTCCGCCATTGTGGCACTGGCTGTTCTTTCTCAATCCGGCTCGTCATTCCCTTTTAGCAAGCGATGGACACGCCGAAAAAGGCGATTTTCTACCACCGATTCCGCTGCCGCGACGCATGTGGGCTGGCAGCCGCTTCGAATTCAGACAACCGCTGCTAGTCGGTGAAACCATCAGCAGAAGGTCCGAGATTAAGAGTATAAAGTTTAAGCAAGGTCGCAGTGGACAGTTAGCGTTCGTCTGCGTGCATCACCAAGTATCCAGTGAGCGAGGCATCGCACTGCGCGAAGAGCATGATATCGTGTTTCGAGACAATGCGGCAGCGGCAACCCCTGCCCCCGAGCCGCTAAGCGCCCCCGAGCAATCCGATTTCCACAGGTCGATGACAGCGGATGCGGTGCTGCTGTTTCGCTATTCCGCCTTAACCTTTAATGGGCACCGGATTCACTACGACCGTGACTATGTCACCCAAACCGAAGGATACCCAGGCCTGGTAGTGCATGGCCCGCTGTTGGCAACGCTATTGTGTGATCTGCTGCTGGAGAGTTTGCCGGGCTGTAAGCTGGAGAAATTCGAATTCAAGGCCATGCATCCGGTGTTCGATCTTAATGACTTCAAGGTATGCGGCCTGCAACCAGACGAGCACAATGTGTCGAGACTCTGGATTCAAGACCATAATGGCTCGCTTTGCATGGATGCAGCGGCGACGGTAACCATGCCTGCTCAATAACCCCATGACCAATTCTGCCCCCCTGTCTGGCATCACCATTCTCTCTCTGGAACACGCCATCGCCGCCCCTCTATGCACCCGTCAATTGGCCGATCTTGGGGCGCGAGTGATCAAGGTTGAACGGCGCGATACCGGTGACTTCGCGCGGCACTACGATGAGCGAGTTAAGGGCCAGTCCTCCCACTTTATTTGGACCAACAGATCCAAACAGAGCATCACCCTGGACATCAAGCACGCTGAGTCGAAAGATATTCTGCTAAGGTTGTTAGCCGGAACCGACGTACTCGTGCAAAACCTGGCGCCATCGGCGACGGCAAAATTGGGGCTCACCTTTCAACAATTGCATGCGCGATTTGAGCAACTGATTGTCTGCAATATTTCCGGTTACGGCAGCGAGGGCCCGTACCAGAATAAAAAGGCCTATGATTTATTGGTGCAGGCGGAGGCGGGTTTTCTCTCGATAACCGGTACCGACGGCGACATGGTAAAGAGCGGCATCTCCATCGCCGACATCGCCGCCGGCACCCAGGCACACAGCGCGATATTGGCCGCACTGATTCAACGCAGCAAGATCGGCAAAGGCAGCAACATCGAAATTTCCATGCTGGAGGCGATGGTGGAGTGGATGGGGTTTCCCCTTTACTACGCCTACCAAGGTGCGCCGCCACCGGCTCGATCCGGTGCCGATCATGCCAGCATCTATCCCTATGGCGCCTTTACCACCAGCGATGACAAAGTGATGATGATAGGCCTGCAAAACGAAAGAGAGTGGGAAGTATTCTGCCGCGACATACTCGAACAGGATTCGCTCACAAGTGATAGTCGTTTTTGCAAGAATGCGCTGCGCTCGGAGCACCGACATGAACTGCGCGAAATTATTCAGCGAGTGTTTTCATCCATGACCTTCAAACGAATGACGGTGAAAATGGATGCTGCCCAGATCGCTTATGCCAACGTCAATGACATGCAGGCGGTGTGGGATCATCCACAGTTGAAAGCATTAAAAAGAATGGTGCAGACGGAAACGCCGGCCGGGACCGTCGAGAGTTTTCTGCCACCGGGGAATAACAGTAGTTATGAGCCGACGTTAGGTGCGGTGCCGCGGGTCGGGGAACTTACTCGATTAATACTCGAAGAATTGGGATTCAATGTGGAACAGATCGAGCATTTTTATGCAGACGGGGTGGTGTGATTACGCAGCAGGATAATAGTAAATCCCTGCCCCAACAATGCTGTCTCAGCAAATGCCCACAACGGTGCACTTAATCATTGCGTTCTTTTTCCCAGATACAGCATTGACATTGGCACCGGGAATGATTGATATGCGCCGGGCCTGCCAGGAATCTGTGCCGGTTGTATTGTTAAACTCTGTACCTTCGGTAAAACACACA
>JADFOC010000483.1 GCA_022563075.1 Pseudomonadota bacterium | reverse complement strand
GAAACCATCTGTCGATACCGGCGCCGGCCTGGAACGGCTCGCCGCGGTGCTACAAAACGTACATAGCAACTACGAAATAGACATCTTTCAAAGCCTGTTGAAAGACATTTCCAAAATAACCGGCGTAGCCGATCTCGAAAACACCTCATTGCGTGTCATCGCCGATCACATTCGCTCCTGTGCATTCCTGATTGTGGATGGTGTGATGCCGTCTAATGAAGGCCGAGGTTATGTGCTGCGGCGAATCATTCGTCGTGCGGTAAGGCATGGCTATCGGCTTGGGGTTAAAGACGTGTTCTTCTATAAGTTAGTTGCATCACTGGCCGGAGTAATGGGTGAAGCCTATCCAGAGCTAATCGAAAAGCAGCCATTTGTGGAGAAGACGTTAAAAGAAGAAGAACAACAGTTTGCCCGTACCCTCGATAACGGGATGGCGATACTGGAGAAGGCTATCGGCGACCTGGACGGAAAAGTCATCCCAGGTTCGATGGTGTTTCAACTTTACGATACCTATGGCTTCCCGGTGGACTTAACCGCCGATGTTGCTCGTGAACACAATCTTAGCCTCGACATGGAAGGCTTTGAGCAAGCCATGTCGGTGCAAAAGAATCAGGCACGCGCTGCCAGTAACTTCACCGCGGTGGATAAATTGAATATCGCGCCTGAGCTAAGCACTGAGTTTGTCGGCTACGAGTGCCTGCGCGGCGCATCCGTTGTTACCGCGCTGTTTAGCCTCGATGGGAACAAACTCGATGCAGCCACCGTGGATACAGAAATTTTGTTGCTGTTGGACAGCAGCCCGTTCTATGGAGAATCCGGTGGTCAGATCGGCGACACGGGAATGCTGGAAAATAAATCGTCCCGTTTCGAGGTGTTGGATACGCAGAAGCAAGGCGACGTCTTGATACATCGGGGGGTTCTGCGAGAAGGCTCGCTCAAGCCTCCAGATAAGGTCGATACCCGGGTGGCTGCCGCTGAGCGACGCGCGATTACGCTGAATCACTCGGCGACACATCTAATGAATGCCGCACTGCGTGCCGTCCTGGGCAAGCATGTCGCCCAGAAAGGCTCGCTGGTGGACGCGGATCGGCTCCGCTTCGATTTCTCTCATCCATCTGCCGTGACCGCGGATGAACTGAAGCAGATCGAACAGCAGGTTAATGCCGAGATATTGGCCAATACTGAAGTCGACAAAGAAGTAATGTCCATCGACGCTGCCAAGAAAAAAGGAGCCCTGGCGCTATTTGGCGAGAAGTACGGTGACGAAGTCCGAGTTATTTCAATGGGTGGGGAATTTTCGATTGAATTCTGTGGTGGTACCCACGTAAATCGGACCGGCGATATTGGCTTATTTAAGATTGTCAGTGAGTCGGGGATATCTGCGGGTGTTCGTCGCCTGGAGGCGGTTACTGGCAGGGGTGCATTGTCGGTAATAGACAGAGGTGAACAAACCCTCAAACAGGTCTGCGAAATCGTTAAATCGAATCCCGAAGAATTGGTCGACAAAGTCAAACAGATGGCCACCAGCCACAAACTACTGGAAAAACAATTAGCGCAATTGAAGGCCAAGATAGCATCGAGTGCGGGTAGTGACCTGGCCTCTCAGGCGGAAGATGTGGCCGGCATTAAATTATTGGCAGCCGCCGTGGAAGGCTTCAATCCCAAGTCTTTGCGCGACACGGTAGATCAATTGAAAAATAAATTAGGTTCCTCTGTCATTGTCTTGATTACTGCCAGCGACGGTAAGGTCAGCATGGTAGCGGGGGTGAGTAAGGATTTAACCGACAGGGTGAAGGCCGGCGACCTGGTCAACATGATTGCCAAGCAGGTAAACGGCAAGGGTGGCGGCAGAGCCGATATGGCCATGGCTGGGGGCAGTGATGTCAGCGCTGTGCCCGCGGCTCTGGCAAGCATAAGACCCTGGCTGCAAGGCAAGTTGTAGTGAATTCGTTATGGCATTGATCGTTCAAAAATACGGTGGCACATCGGTCGGCTCGGTCGAGCTGATTGAGGCGGTTGCCGAAAAGATAGCGAAATTCCGCAGCAGCGGCGATGATGTCGTGGTCGTGGTTTCTGCCATGAGTGGTGAAACCAATCGATTAACGGCGATGGCACACGACATCATGGAACAGCCGACGCCCCGCGAGATGGACGTGCTGTTATCAACCGGCGAACAGGTGACCATCGCATTGCTGTGCATGGCCTTGCAAAAACGCGGTTGTGGCGCACGCTCGTTTACCGGTGCCCAGGTGCAGATATTGACCGATGAATACCATACCAAGGCGCGCATACGTGAAATTGACGGCAGCAAAATTCACGCTCAGCTAGAGCAGGGTAACGTGGTAGTAGTCGCCGTCTTTCAGGGTGTCGACGACAACGGCAATATCACCACCCTGGGCAGAGGTGGCTCCGAAACTAC
>JADFOC010000482.1 GCA_022563075.1 Pseudomonadota bacterium | reverse complement strand
TCATCACGCATAACGTATGGGGTATCGTTCCAGGCAAGGACTACGGTCAGGCCGGTGACGAAGACATCATCATTATTGCTCATCGTGATGGCTACTTCGAGGCCGCCAATGATAACGCCACCGGAGTGGCCAGTGCCATCGGCGTGGCCGAATACTTTATGCAGATTCCGCAGGCGCAACGTCGACGCACACTCAAGATCATTGGCACACCGGGGCATCATAATGGAGGAGCGGCGGGTATTGAATACCTGGTGAACAATCGCGAGTCTGAATTATCGAATACGGCATTAATGATTAATTTTGAACACACGGCGGCCGCTCATGTAAATCTCTACGGTCCGCGTCACCGTGCCACCAATTTTGCTGTGGCATTTCACTGGTTTGTCGGCGTCGGTCCGCAGTTTGAGCCTTATGTGCATGCCGCATGGGATGCGTTTGGCGTGCCTCGCTATTCAGATCTCGATGCGCGTCCGGCAGGGGAGATGGGCAGGGTGTATCAATATGTGCCCTCGCTGCAATTGATCGAAGGTGGCATGTTCTACCATACCGACCAGGATAATTATGAAACCATCCCACCGACCGGTCTGGAGAACAGCACCCGTTCCTACGCCAAAATTATTGATGAAGTCAATCGATTCGATCGTGATCAATTAGTTGCACCAAATGAAACAAGATAGGCGAGGGCGTCGAACTCAAAAGGAGGGGTAACAAGTACTTGCAGTGTTAGACAGTCCACTACTGGACCAAAGCAAATGTTTAGCCGACAACTATTTTTTTCGCTTTATCTTCTTTAAGGTTTTTTCAGCACGCTTCCTGGTATTTCCAGTTGCTCTGCGTCCAGCTTTTGCATTGGTTTTGATTTTTGCTTTTGATTTAGGTTTGCGTTTGGTCTTTGGGACTCCTGCCGTTTCAGTTTTGGCAGAACGATCTGATTTGGAGTATTTACCTTCAGGGGATGTGCGAGATATTTTTAATGTCTGACCCGCCACCCAAACTTGCCTCAGATCATTGAAGACTTCTTGTGGCATATCGGCGGGCAGATCGACCGTGCTGTAGTCGTCAAAAATATTGATGCGACCGATGTGTTTACTATCGATGCCGGCTTCATTGGCAATGGCACCAACAATATTGCCCGGCATCACCTTATGCATGTGTCCTACTTCGATACGGAAACGCTCCATGCCTTTCTCGGGTGGCCCTTCCCTTCGAGCAGGCTTTCCACGCTCTTTTCGCTCTCTTTCCCGACCTTTTCCTCTCTCCGCGCGGGGTCTGCGCTCTTTATCTCTACCATCGCCTCGGTTCTGCCTGTCCCAAGATCTGTCCGACTTCGGCACCGGTTTATGCTGCAACAGCAGGGGAGTATCGCCTTGCACCAGGCGCGCCAGTGCCGAGGCTATGGCCATAGCAGATACATTGTGTTCTTGCTGATATTGTTCCACTAAATGAGTGAACAAGCTCAAATCTTCGGTGGCCAAAGTGTCTGAGATTGCCTGCTTGAATTGCTCTATGCGTTTGACATTGATCAATTCTGTGGAGGGCAATTCCATCATCTCTATCTTCTTGTTGGTCGCCTTTTCTATGGCGTTCAACAGACGTCTTTCCCGCGGCGCTACGAACAAGATGGCGTCGCCCTGGCGTCCGGCTCTTCCGGTGCGTCCAATGCGATGAATATAGGCTTCCGCATCGTAGGGAATATCATAATTTATTATGTGGCTGATGCGATCCACATCGAGACCCCGGGCCGCGACATCGGTAGCGACCAGAATATCCAATTTGCCTTTCTTCAGTTGTTCTATGGTGCGCTCGCGTTGCTTCTGTGGCATGTCACCGTTAAGCGCCGTCGCCGCAAAACCTCTGGCGGCTAGCTTTTCAGCCAATTCCACCGTCGCAATTCTGGTTCGCACAAAAATGATTATGCCATCGAAAGTTTCAGCTTCGAGGATGCGGGTGAGTGCATCCAGCTTGTGCATGCCACTGACTGGCCAGAAGCGTTGACGAATCAGATCTGCGGTAGCGGTAACTACTTTAATGGTTATCTCGGCGGGGTTGTTTAAATGTCGCTTGGCGATCCGCCGCACCTGATGCGGCATAGTGGCGGAGAATAAAGCAATCTGCCGGTCCGTCGGTGTCTGTTCCAGAATCCATTCCACATCCTCTATAAAGCCCATGCGCAACATTTCATCGGCTTCATCCAATACCAGAGTGGCAAGGTTCGCAAGTTTCAATGTCCTCTTACGCATATGATCCATCACACGTCCTGGGGTGCCAACCACCACATGGACTCCACGTTTGAGTGCACGCAGTTGAACACTGTAGTCTTGACCGCCATACACTGGTAAGACATGAAATCCTTTCATATGGCTGGCATATTTTTGAAAGGCCTCGGCAACTTGAATAGCCAGTTCACGAGTAGGTACCAACA
>JADFOC010000059.1 GCA_022563075.1 Pseudomonadota bacterium | reverse complement strand
CGGTCGATGACGTGCTTCTCGTTCGAGAGCGCCCGCCCGAACGGCGCAGCGTCGAGCTCGCCCGCCACCAGCATCGTGGCGAGCGACTTGGTCTTCGGGATGCGGTGGAACTTGATCCCCTTGGGCGGCTTGAAGCCGGTGGCGCCGCCGTGGCTCAGCTCCTCGCTGCGCTCCATGTGCCACTCCACGCTGTACTGGTCCACGCCGAAGTCGTGCTGGAGCACGCCGCGCATCCACAGCGACGCCGTCTGCTGATACTCCCCGACCCCGATGCGCTTCCCGTAGAGGTCGTTCGGTTTGTCGACGCCAGCGTCGTCTTACCCGCTCTACGGGCTGCCGATCAAATAAATCATGCGCTATTTACTACAGAGGAAATATTTCAGGCATAGAAAACAGCGCTATAACTATATTGAAGCTACTCCATTGTTACTGACTATTTGTTTTCATCAACTTTCGCTGATTATGCTGCCAGCTTCGATGTCTCCTGAACTCAATATGACGGCCCTTAATCCAGCCTTGTGAACCAAATCCGGCAATACCGCTCGATGCACCGAACTGGCAAGATAGGAGCAGGGTTCGCACAGTTCGGCACCAAGACACAGCGCTTCACCGATGGAAAATTCTTTGCCCACCAGGGCATTGAGATCGATGCCGCTGGTGATGATGCTGCGGCGGAAGTCGCCGTAATCGAGGTCCGTTTGGTGGTTCGATAGAAAAGTATCCAATTCTTCCTGCGCGATAAGCGTCAAGTGATTTTCCCGCACTGCCTCGCCGGCATCGATCCGCTGTTGCGACAGGGTGTGGTAGCGATCGCCGACGATACCTTTGCCGGCTTCCAGGGTGGCGCTGTCAATCTGCTGTACTGGTTCGCGCTTAATGCTTGCGATATAGATTCTTTCGACTCTACCTGACATCTGATCTTTACTCTCCATGGTTAGTGTTACTGAGTTACTGCTGGTCAACCAGTGATGACCCTTTGCCGTCGGTTGTCTCTACCTCGCCAAGCTTCGCGAGATCCAAGCCTTCGATGCAGGCGACGTTGAAGCCGAATTCATTCGGGTTGCTGCGCCGCTGATGGTGCGTATAGATGCCACAGATGGAACAGAAGTAGTGTTTCGCGACTCTGGTGTTCCACCGGTACAGACTTAGTTTATCCTCGCCTGCGGTAACCGTGAAATCGGATAAGAGTGCGGTCGCCATGATCACTCCCTTGCGCCGACACAGAGAACAATCGCAGCGGCGCAGCCCCTGCAATCCTTCTTCGGTGCTCACTTCAAACTCGATGGCGCCGCAATGACATTTACCCTTGAATGTTTGCACCGAAATCATTTCTCCATAAAACGGCGGGCATCTAGTCTGACAGGAGCGCCATCACGGCGCCGGCTGGATCTTGTATCACACAAAAATTACTGCCGCCCATACGGCGTGGACCATCCAAGACCTTGCCGCCGAGGGTCTCACATTGACTGGCACTGTCGGTCACACTGGCTACCCGTACATAGATTAGCCACTGGCTGGGCAGGTTGGCATTACTGCCGCGGGCGTGGCAGATGCCGGCCACCGTATCCTTGGACTCGGGAAGCTCAATGTTAAAATCGCTGTAAGAGCTCATGGGCACTTCGGTGCTGGTCCAGCCCACCACCGAGCAGTAAAAGTCTCTGACCAGGGACGCATCATCGACGGTGAGATCCATCCATTCGATGCGGCCAATATTGGCCGGTGGTGCTGCGGCTTCCTCGGTGCTTGATTCGTCAGTAGTTGCGTCGCTCATTATTACTCTCTGTCACTAACAGTTGTTGTTTGGTCCCAATGCTTATTCTTCATCCAGGATGTGGGTGGGCAGTCCGTCCAGGCTCACCTGATTCTTTTCCCGCCAATAGTCTCTAATTCCCACATCTCCCTTGGCTGCCAGCCACTTATCCATGTTGTCCCGTTCCTGCTTAAATTCATAGAAGGGCACACCAAAGCCACAAGAGGTCTGTGCCATCTCTATCGAAAAATCCACCAGCTGGCGCGCACTCTGATGGGGCTGGAACAGGGCAGACAGCTCATGCCACTGCGGATCCCTTGGATGTATCGCTACTGCCTTACCGTATAGACGCAGTATCTTGGGTCTGCCCTCGAAGGCGCAGAACATGATGGTCATGCGATCATTCTGTAACAGATGCGCGGCGGTTTCGTTACCGCTGCCGGTAATATTTAACCAGACGATGCGGTTTGGCGTTAATACGCGCAGGGAATCGAAACCCTTCGGAGAGACATTAATCGAGCCTGCATTGGCGGCAGTCCCGACGAAATATATTTTTTGCGTTTCGATAAAGTCGATTAGTTCTGCGGACAACTTCTCATAGCGTTTTGCCATGATGCCTCCTGTATCTGACTAATCTGGCAAACTGAATACGTAAAGCGCATTGCCACTGCTTGGATGTCTCACATCGGGTGCGATAACCCTGGGCACCGTTCTTGGGCTCACGCCTCGAGCGCCCATCGCGGTAGTAACCGCCACATACTGTTTACCATCGATGGCGAAGGTTACGGGGTGGCCCTGTACCGATGTGCCCAGACGCGTCTCCCAGAGAATTTCGCCAGTGCGCGCATCGAAGGCGCGGAAGCGACGGTCCAGGTCGCCCACAAACACCAGATTACCGGCAGTTGAAATCGTGCCCGTTAAAAAAGCAGCTCTTTGTTCATAGCTCCAGATTTCCTCCATAGAATCCACGTGGAAAGCCGCTAATTTTCCCATGTTGCCATCGGAGCCAGGCATCTCGAACCAGCGGCGGTTGGCGGCGGTGCCGCCGGCGCCTTGCACCAGAGGGACTTCCCGGGCAGAGATCTCTAAACACGATTGGCTAAGCGGTATGATCAAAGCGCCGGTCGGTTCATGATAGGTCATGGAATGCCAGTCCTTACCACCGGCCGTGCTCGGACAAACACTTATCCATTCATCCAGTTGCGCATTGGCAATGTCGTCTCGATAGGTGACGGCACCGGTGACCGCATCGATGTGAGTAAACGCGTTCTGAAACACCGTTTCGACATGGGCAACGAATTCGCCGGTGACACGGTTGTGCTTCCACAGGATGCCGTGTTTGCCGATGGAAAAAACGAACTTGTCATCACCACGATCGATCAGCACGCGTTCGAACACTTCATCCAGATCCAATGCTTCGCCGGGAACATGCTGGAAGAACCAATCCAGTTCGCCATTCTCCACATTAATCGCCACCGTGGAGTTAGTGAACAGCCCGGTATCAAAAATAGAAAGACTTCGACTGGCCGGCATCCAGGGTTTCTGCTGTGCCGTTCCCCAATAAGTGATTTTTGACTCAGGATCATAGCTGCCGGTAATCCAGGTCTCGCCGCCGGCACGAAACAGGTCATCGATATCGCCCCAGGTATCGCCACCGGGTTTGCCAGACTCGGCCACGGTAATGAATCGCCATAATAACTCACCGGTGTTGGCGTCATGGGCACTGAGGAAACAAGGCTCTTCGATATAGCGTGAGCAGCCCGCCAGGCCCTGTATCACTTTGCCATCGGCTACAATGGGCCCGCTGGAATTTTCAAAACCCTTACTGCCGTCGGCAATTTGGGTTTCCCACACAGGCTCACCGGTACGCGCGTCCAGAGCAATCAGCCGGGCGTCGGTAGTGGCTTGAATGATCTTGTCGTCGTAGATGGCAATGTTGCGCATGTCTTTGCTATCCACCGGACCGGCGTGATGTTCCCAGATTAACTCGCCGGTCTTGCCGTCCAGTGCCTGTATGACGTTACTGGGGTTAATCAGATAGACGGTGCCGTCATAAACCAGCGGAGCGGGCTCCGAATCACCCTCGTACATGCTCCAGACCCATTCCAGTTTCAGATCGGCGACGTTGTCGGTATTGATCTGTGCCAGCGGACTATAACTCCAGGCCTGATAGGTGCGTCGATGCATCGGCCAATCACCCGCCGCAGGGTTGGTCAGCATGGCATCGGTAATGGGAGTGAAGTTTGCCACCGTGCCCGGTCGGATCACCCCGGTTGGCGTTTCGGCTGCTCCTCTGGGCTGCGGAATAAAGCTGGCAGCGCCGGGAATATTGCTGATCATCGGATAATCGGAGTCGGCAGCAAGCAGCGGATTGCTATCTGGGACCCCGATGCTGCGCATCACGTGCGCCACAATATTGAAATAGTCAGCATCGGTGATGTTTTCATTTTCGCCCGGGGGCATGTTGGCTTTGATGTAGTTGAAAAAAACGGCAGGCGATCGCAATCCCCAGGTCGCAAAGAATGACTCGCCACTCAAGATGGGTCCGAGGGCGCTGCCCTCCAGGTTAGCACCGTGACAGGTCGCACAGTTTAAGCTATAGGCTTCTGCTCCCGCTGCCGCCTGAGTGGCGAAGGTCGGTCCGGTGACCACGGCGGTGCCGGTTTCCTCGCTACCGCAACTGACTAGAACGGCGAAGCTTACCGCCGCTATCAAGCGTATCTTATTGTTTTTCATTTGGGGGCCTCATCTACCTAGTCTGGCAAGCTGAACACATACAGTGCATTACCAGTTCGTGGATACGTAATTTCGGGAGCGATGACACTCGGTACCGTGCGTGGACTGGTGCCGCCCAAGGCGGTATTCACCGCGATATATTGCTTGCCGTCGACAGAAAATGAAACCGGATGTCCCTGCACCGAAGTGCCTAATCGGGTCTCCCAGAGAATATCACCGTTGCGGACATCGAATGCTCTGAAGCGCCGGTCCAGATCGCCAACGAACACCAGATTGCCGGCGGTAGACATGGTGCCGGTATGGAAAGAAGCGCGTTGCTGGTAGTTCCAGATTTCTTCCAGTGTATCGACGTTGTAGGCTCCCAGTTTGCCCATGTTGCCATCGGAGCCAGGCATCTCAAAGAATTTACGGCTGGCGGCGAGACCGCCGCCACCTTGAACCAGGGCGACTTCTCGCGCCGCATTTTCCAGGCAAGTCTGGCTCAGGGGGATAATCAAGGTGCCACTTGGCTCGTGATAGGTCATCGAGTGCCAGTCTTTACCACCAGCACTGCTGGGGCAGGCGGAAGTCCACTCGTCCAGCTGGGCGTTCTGAATGTCTTCGCGATAGGTCACGGCGCCGGTGACCGGATCGATATGGGTAAAGGCATTCTGGAACACTGTTTCCTTGAAACCTTTGAACTCGCCTGTCACCCGGTCGTTTTTCCACAGGATGCCGTACTTGCCAACGGAGAAGACGAACTTCTCATCGCCACGATTCACCAGTACACGCTCGAACACCTCATCGAGATCCAGTGCCTCGGCCGGCACATGTTGGAAAAACCAATTCAGTTCGCCGGTATTCACATCAATCGCTACGGTGGAGTTGGTGAACAACCCGGCGTCATTGATGCTCAGATGACGACTCACCGGAACCCAGGGCTTCTGTTGCGCCGTTCCCCAGTAGGTGATTTTTAGCTCCGGGTCATAGCTGCCGGTAATCCAGGTCTCGCCGCCGGCGCGGAATATGTTGGTGAGGTCGCCCCAGGTATCGCCACCGGGCTCGTCTACCTTGGCGATGGTATTGAAGCGCCAGACCAACTCCCCGGTGTTGGCATCATGGGCGCTGATATAACAATCTTCGACGATATAGCGAGCGCAACCCGCCAGTCCCAGGATAATTTTGCCGTCGGCGATGATAGGTCCGCTGGAATTGGAAAAGCCCTTGCTGGAATCGGCCACCGCCACTTCCCACACCTGCTCGCCGGTTCGGGCATCGAGGGCTACAATGCGAGCATCGGTAGTGGCCTGAATGATCTTGTCGTTATAGATCGCGATATTGCGCATGTCCTGACGATTAGCAGGGCCGGACCAGTTTTCCCAGATCAACTCGCCGGTGGCGCCATCCAGTGCCTGGATAACATTGCCGGGGTTAATCATATAAATGATGCCGTCGTACACCAGCGGAGCGGGTTCCGAGTCGCCATCGTGCATACTCCATACCCATTTCAGCGTCATGCTGCGGACATTTTCCGTATTAATCTGATCCAGCGGACTGTAGCTGTGAGCGTAGTAGTCTCGACGGTGCATCGGCCAGTCACCCGGAGCCGGGTTTTCCAACATGGCATCGGTAACCGGGACAAAGTTTTCTACGGTGCCGGCTATGGTAATGCCCTGAGGAGATTCTGGCTGGCGCCGTAGCCGATTCGCGATTCTTGAAATATTTTCTGCGATGATGAAATCGGTGCTGGCAATAAGCGCGGCAGTGGCGCCATCGACACCATTGACATCGAGGATGTGGGCAACCATATGGAGATAGTCCTCATCGCTAATGCCCTCATTGCCGCCCGGTGGCATATTGGCCCGAATGTTATTCAGCAGCAGGGTAGGAGTCTGCGTCGCCCAACGCTGCAGAAACGCATTGCCAGAGAGCAGCGGTCCCAGTGTCGTGCCTTCCAAATTGACGCCATGGCAGGCCGCACAATTGGCAGCGAAAGCGGTAGCGCCGGCCTCAGCCTGGCTGGCGAAAGTCACCTCAGAAATTGTCTGGGCTGGAGTGCTGGTGTCGTTACTCTCGCCACTACAGGCAACCAGGCCTGCGCTGACAATGAAGCCAAGACTTCGCAATTTTGTTTTAGCATTGAGTCGGAAAATCATTACTGGTGCCTCTGTTACTTTTAATGCAGCGCGTGGAAAGGGCCTGGAACTACCGAATTAGGCTTAGCGTCTTAGAAAAATCCAACCGCGTAATTCTCCCGGCGCATTGTTCTCGCTGTGGATCTGAATATAGAGTTCGTTAGCACGCAGCGCGGTGACCTGCTCATCACTCAATTCCAATTCCGCGGAAATCTCACCCGCGGGACTCTTGCTGACTACTAACTGTTGTACTATCGGACCCGGCTGCGCAGGTGGACCGTTGTGTACGTGCGCCATGGTGGCAGCAGAACTCATGCCGGCGAAATTGCCCTGCACGCTAAGGGTATTACCACTTAGAGTCAGAATGACCTCGCCCTCACCGGTGATAGTTGTTACGGTCTGCGGGGTGGTCGGCATCGGCGAGAGACGCGCCCGATAGGTTTCAGTTTGTGCCTGAATGCTGACTGAGAAAAACAGCAGGCTGGCGATGAGAAGTAAAAGTAAATTGCGGGCCAGTTTCATAATTACCTCTTGGCTTTATTGATTCAGATTCAATTATTCCGTAATTCTATGCGAGCGCTATTAAATAACACTGGTATGCAAACGTACAGGGGACAGTGGCTCACTGTGCTGCACAATCATCGACACTGGAAATTATCCGCCGTCCAATTCGACGGATTATTGGCAGCACCAGCGGGACCTATATAACGGGCTTGTTGTGGCACCGCGCACAGCAGTCGTTCATTATCGACCTGCCCATTGCTGCTATGGGTGGCTATCACCGCATCGGGCGCGTTGCCGTTCTCAACCCAATCAACCAGTGGCGCCAGCTTGTCCCAGCTATTGGGTCCCGGGCCGCCCGCACAGTGCGCCATGCCGGGGGCCAGGAACAATCTTGCACTGTTTTTCGCCGCGGCGAGATCGCCAGCAAATGTGGCGTCCACCATGTCGTCATAATAGTCACGGGTCGATTCGGCGACGATGAGGGAGTCAACCAGTCCATGGTAGACAATCAGTTTGCCGCCGCGATCCTTGAGAAAGCGCCTCAAATCCGGGTCGGTGGCGTCCGTGATTGACATCATCAGGTCCGCTTTGCCGGAGGTATAGTCATTGAGGTCAAACTCCATCCAGGAATACTCCGGCATTGCCCCACCTTTTCGAGCCTGATAGAGCGAGTCCGTAATATCGGGTATGGTGACGCCGGGATCTTCCTCGTAGAAAAGATAATTCATGTGGTCCCCCGCAGGACCCGTCAGCATACTGGGGGCATGGCGGTTACCGGCATGGGGCACGAATAATCTTATCCACTGCAACTCGGATCCAGGCAGTTTTCCTGGATAGATCTCTACGCCATTGTCGTCATGAGGGCCGGCGTAAAAATCGGTAATCGTTTGCATCTGCGCATCCGTAAAACAGCTGTCCGAGCTACTGCCGGTGGGACAACTGAGGTCCGACAAATCGCGTACCGGATCGAATTCGCAACTAAAAGGATCATCGATGACACCATCGATGATACCGTCGTTGGCGTCGCACGTCCCCAGCACTTTATCGTTAAGTATCTCCACCAAATTGAGACTGTTATAGGCACCGTCGCCATTGGTATCAACGGCGAGGTTGCCAATCATGTTGTCGCGGAAAATTCGCTGCAACAGCCAGGTGCCGGCGACATTGAGCGCCTGATAGGTATAGGCAGGTGCTCCGGCCACAATACCATCGAAATCATTTGGGTAGCGTTGTGCTTCCATCAGTCCCTCACGTCCGCCGGTAGAACAACCCTCGAAATAGGAGTAGTCCGGGGCTTGTCGGTAATAGCTGCGCACCAGAGTTTTGCCCGCCATGACGGTGAGGTGTACAGCCCGATAACCGAAATCGATCTCAGCCTGACGATTGTTATAGGCGAACGACGAGCCTGGTTCCGTGCCACTGTCGTGGCCCATATTGCTGTTGGCTACCGCATAGCCTTCGGCGACTCGATGGTTGGCGAAATCCAGATCGCCGTCCTTGCCACCGTCACCCCATTGCAGGAAGCGTCCGTTCCAGTGCTCGGGCAGTGGTAGTTGGACGTGGAAATGAATGGCCGGAGAGATTATGCCCCGCACATAGCAGTAGGGGTTTTCTGACTCATCATTTGCTCTGATGCTGGCCGAGGTAATGGTAAGATTGCGCAGTTGTTGCAATGTGGCGCAGGCTTGCGATTGTGACTCGCTGACTTGTTGCGCCAGGCTGACATCCGGGCCCGCCATCAGGCCGCAAAAAGGAAGCAACAGGACTGCTGGCTTGAGAATTCGTAACATGAGGACGCCTTCCTTCTTCTTTTGAAGATCGACTTTAGCATTGATGACCCCTTGGAGTAAGAGCGCCCTCGGGGTTAGGGAAATTAAATGTGTGGACGGTTTAACGTAATCGATAGTCCGGAAATTCGGTGGCTGTGTGAAACGCTTGGCATCAGTTTGTACGCCAAACACACGAGTCGAGATATCGCGCCCGGCGGCCATATCGCCATCGTGCATAACGTCGCTGGCGAACGCAAAGTCTCGGATGCGATCTGGTGGTTATTTCTCGACCATGAAACCTTAAAGCCGAATTACAAATACGCCAGCTTCAACTCACGTTCGGACAAATTATCCAGCAAGCGTTCCATCGCCTATACTCCTTACCGGGAATCACGCTGTATCATCCCTGCCAGTGCCTTCATAGAAGGGCTGGGGGACAAGAAAACTTATCACAAAGTTGAATTGGAAAACTCAGCCATCGCCTTCGGTGGTCTCTATAAGGAATATCTAAATAAAGAAACGGGTGAGCTAATTTACTCGGCCTCAATTATCACGCTGCCGCCGTTGCTGCCGCAGTGGCAAAACATTCATCCCAAGTCGATGCCACTGATGCTCGACTTTGAAGATGAAGAGCTGATGGAAAAATTCCTTGAAGAAGAGGAACTGTCAGCAGAGGAAA